>DAONMJ010000016.1:0-24622 GCA_035392545.1 bacterium | reverse complement strand
AATGGATAAGAAGCGAGATAAGAAAAATTCAGCCTGATGCAACAATCAGTTTGTCCGGTACCCAGGTACCTGGCCCTTACAATGGACACGATGTCTGGTTGAGATGTCAGGTTTTTGATAACCTGTGGGCGTATGGGGCAGGTAATCAGATTATTATGCATCATTCTTTCAATCCTTCATTGAAACAGTTGCCCTGGGGCGGGTATAGTTCAAGCGGGGCTTCCCTGAAACATAAACTATGGGAAAATGTTTTTGAAGGTGGATATGGAAATTGTTTCTGGTGGTTTCCTATCAATCTCAATCCTGATTTTACGACAAATCTGGGTAGTGAGTCATGGAAACAAGCTACAAAAGATTTGTTGAAGGGTATCGGAAAAACAATTTTCAATTCGCATCTGGATGATAAAACTGTGGCGATTCACTATTCGCAATCAAGTATTCACGCTGCCTTTGCGCTTGATGCAGGTTCATCTCTTGAAGCAGACAGGGATGCATGGGTTGAGATTTTGAAGAGAAATCAGATTGCGCCGTCATTCATTTCGTATGCCCAGATTGAAAATGGCTTGTTGAAATATCCGGATATAAAGGTTTTGATACTTCCGTATTCTATCGCCATTACAGCAAAAGAGGCAGAAGAAATTAAGAAATTTGTTTCAGGTGGTGGTACTGTAATTGCTGACATGCAGACAGGAATCATGGACGAGCATTGCAGGATGCGAAAAGGCGGGATTCTTGATGACGTATTTGGAATAAAGCGTACAAATTTTGATATTGCGCCGATACTTGAAAGTGGTAAATGGAATAATGTGAAAAACTGGAACTTCACAGGCGATATGCCTGTTCAACTACAGGAACCAGGAATATCAATAACCACAGGGCGTCCCTTGTATAAAGTAGAGGAAACACCGGGTGTTATTTTGAATTCTTACGGGAAAGGCAGGGCATGGTATTTAAATTTTAATCTGTCCAAATTTGAGACCCTTCGCAAGAAATCTCAGCACAGGGTTCTTTGTGATTTTGTCAGAGAAATTTTGAGTCAGATCGGGATAAAAAATAACATTTACCTTGTTGATGAAAAGGGTAATATTCAGGATGAATGCCAGGTTTTTGTTTACAGGCAGGGGTCAGCATTTTTCATTGGATTGCTTCCTGACATCAGTTTTCAGGATGGTTCTGCGAGCAAAAAAGTAAGAATGATAATACCTGAAGGATATCAAGTATTTGATATGAGAAACACAAAGCCCGTTAATCTGGAACAAATCGTGCTTGAGCCGGGTATCGCACAATTTTACAGTTTGCTTCCGTACAGGGTGGAAAACATTGAAATCAAGGCGCAGTCAGAAATAAAAGCAGGTGAGAACATGATGATGTCGTTTTCTATCAATGCGTCAAAAGGAGTACCTGAAAACCATGTGTTAAGAGTGGAGGTTTATGACCCGTCAGACAGAGAGATTTCATGGTATTCATCAAACCTTGTTTCTACAAAGGGCAGAGCAGAACATTCAATCAATCTGCCATTGAACGCCGAAAAGGGAAAGTGGAAAATTATTGCAAAGGACCTGCCATCCGGTTTGACGAAAACAAAAGAATTTGAAGTTAAGTAATAAACTTCTGGGAGTGAAAAATGTTCACCAGGGATGCAAGAAGAACAGTGCCATTAACCATGCTGTTATTTCTCGTACCAGTGTTATTATCCAGTGGGTGCCTTGCCAACTCAAAAGAAAAAGACGATGTCTGGGGAGAAACAAAGCGTCCTCCAAGGGAAAACTTTCAACCTGTATCTTCACAGATTTCCTTTGATTTAAGCAAAAGTTTACTGGAGAATCCTGGATTACAACCAGCAGAAAGTCCTGAGAAACTGCCAAAGTCGTGGTACGGCAGTTTGCGTGTGTGGAAGGATGTTTATAAGGCGCCTGACATTTATAGCAAAATGGTTCGAATAGAACAGGATGAGAAAATATCTTTTCAGGGTAAACCTTCTGTGAAGCTCTGTATTGCTCCATCAGAAGAAGATGTGTATCTTGAACTTTATCAGGAAATCAGAATGAAGGACAAAAATCTGAAAGGGAAGAAAATCCGGCTCAGTTTTTATGCTTATCGCGAGAAACCACCAACAGGGAAAGAACTTTTTTTGACAGGTATCATGTTTAATAAAGAGGGACAGGTGGTTGGTACCACAGTTGATATCAAACCGATTATTGCTCCCGGTAAATGGATTTATTTTTCTGAGGAAGGCATGGTGAAACCAGAAACTGAACTTTTCAAATTTTCTCTGAGATTTGTTTCAGGTGGAAATGATACTGTCTGGTTTTCAGGATTTTTGTTAGAAGAAACTCAATAAAAGGATTTCCAATGCAAATCACAAAACTTGAGAAAGATGTTGTTGTTATTGGCGGCGGTTCTGCAGGTTCTGCTGCAGCAATTGCAGTTTCAAGAAGAGGTCACAGGGTGCTTCTTGTAGAGGAAACCAATTGTCTTGGTGGCACGGCAACAGCAGGAAATGTGGCGCAATGGTACGCGTCAATGAATGGAATGGGCGACATATTCAATGGAATTGTTGAAAGGATGAAGCTTTTTGGCGGGGCAATTGAGCATCCATATAATCCATACAATCCTGAATATCTGAAAATTGTATGGCAACTTTTTGCTGAAGAAGCAGGCGTTGATATTTTGTTCCATGCAACGTTACAGGATGTGATATGTGAAAATGGTACTGTTAAATCTGTGCGACTGGTTTCCTGTTCAAAGACCATTGATGTTGCAGGGAAATTTTTCATTGATGCATCAGGCGAAGGAGACCTTGGTTTTCTGGCTGGTGCCGAATTTATGCAGGGAGACCCGTTGAAGAAACGCACACTTCATATGAGTCTGGTTTTCTTCCTGTCAGATACAGGGAAATCTCAAACACCATATCTTCCTCCAGGAATGAAACCAATCAACACAGACCAAGAATTGCCTGGATTGCATGTTCATGCAAAGTGGTTTGATGGCAGGATTTACTGCAATATGACCAAGATTATTGACTGCGATCCAACAGATCCTTTTTCTCTTTCCAGAGCAGAGATGGAGGCAAGACGCCAGATGATTAGAATCGTTCATTATCTACAGAGAAAATACCATCCAACCTATACGATTTGTTCTTCAGGCGCCAGGATTGGTATCAGAGAAGGCAGACGGATTATTGGAGATTATATTTTGAAGAAAGAGGATATTTTAGGCGAGAGACCCTTTGACAGTGATGATGGTATATGTGTTGCAACATCCCAGATTGACCTTCACAGTCTCACGAAGCCCGGGCATGGTGGCTGGAGAAAAAAGGTTCTACCTTATGCAATTCCTTTTCGCTGCATAATCGCCAGGGGTTTCAAAAACCTTTTGATGGCAGGTAAATGTATCAGTGTTGACCAGGTTGTGCACAGTAGTTGCCGTATGATTCCAACCTGTTGCGGTATGGGACAGGCGGCTGGAACAGCGGTTGCCCTTGGTCTTGAATCAAATGTTACCGACATCAGGTCACTTTCAGTTGAACAATTAAGAAATCAACTTCGTCTTGATGGTATGGAACTTAACCCGGCAAGGCACAGGGCATATTGTGGAGAAGAAAGTGACGTACCTGATGAAGAAAAGGGCTTAAAATAGTGTTCAGGAGAATGAATAAATACAGGGTAATTTACAATCAGGATTGCACAAACCTTTTTCATATTACGCAACCCATTCAACCCGAACATGTAAAATTAATGGTAGATGAAGTTGCTGATGGTGGCGTTGATTTGATGCTTATCAATCCAAATGCTCAAAAAACAAATTATCCCGGTGATGTCTGGGAAACTTACTGGGAAGAAGGAGATTTTAATGATTGTGTAAAGCAGATGAGAATTTTTGCAGAACAGGGGCACGATTACTTGAAACTTGCCCTACAGCGATGCAGAGAAAAAAGTATTGCTCCTGGAGTCAGTATCAGAATGAATGACATGCATGGGGCGCAGCAACCCGACACACACCCGCAAAACAGTCGATTTTACAAAAGTCATCCTGAATATCGACTTTTGGGTCCTGTGAACAATGGATGGGGAAGAATAGGATTAAATTATGAGCATGAACCGGTGAGATTACACTACCTGGCACTCATCAGAGAAATAGTGGAACGATATGACTTTGATGTGCTTGAGTTGGATTTTATGCGTTTTTCTGACTATTTTCCTTTCAGAGATTATGAAAAGCACTGTGCCGTTATGACAGAATTCATCAAACAGGTAAGAAAGATAACAAATCAGAAACAGGATATTGCCCTTTATATTCGGGTTGCTTCAACACCTGCAGCCGCATATGAACTGGGTTTTGACCTTGAAACATTGGTAGCAAAAAAATTTATTGATGGTATAATCTTTACTGAATTTTTGAACACTGGATGGGAAATGCCTGTGGACGAATTCAGGGCTATTGTTGGTCAAAACGTTGCTCTTTATGCTGGCGCAGATGTTTCTGCGGACAGAAGACCTGGGCTTCCTATAAGATACATGCCCCACAATGAGCTTCTCATGAGGGGATTCGCATATGCCTATTTAAGTTCAGGCGCTGATGGTGTCTATTTTTTTAATTTTTTTACATTGAGAGAATCCGGCAAAGATTCCGGGCAACTCAGATTTGATATATTCAAACAAATAAAAAGCATTGAAACAATGAGGAATTGTCCAAAAGCATATCTTATTACTTCAAACATCAGTCCCTGCTGCGAAACAGATTTGCCCCATCAGATACCAGTGAATATCGGGTTCCGTCAATCACGACGTTTTGATATGCTTGTTGGAAAAGAATCTGATCATTGCAGATTTCTTGTGCGTGTGGTTCTTACAGGGGATATTTCTCGCGAACAGTTATTTTTACGATGTAATCAGTTTACGGCAGGTTCTGCAAATCAGGTGAAGAATGTTTCAGTCAAAGAATTAAGTAACGAACTGACAAATTCTCAAAAAATATCAGGGAAAGTACTGAAACAGGTACAGGCAGCCGAATTTTTTGTGCCAGCCAGAGCAATACGAAATGGAAGAAATGTTTTTGTCTTAAGAAATGATTCTGACAATGAAATCACAATACATGGAATAGAAACGTATGTCTTACCACTTAATGAAGGAGGAAAAATATGAAATTTGCAATTAATCAGGCAACGACAATGAAAACAGATTTTGCGACGGATGTGAAGGCGTATGCCAGGGCTGGTTTTGATTCTATGGAGATATGGTTACCAAAGTTAAAGGAATACCTGGAGACGACCACGCTTGCAGATGTAAAAAAACTATTAAAAGAAGAAAAAATTAAACCAGCGGGCGCCTGCTATCAGAACAATCTGATGTTTGCTCAGGGTGAATTGAAACAGCAGGCAATAAAGGAATTCACAGAAAAACTGGAAATCTGTAATGTTCTTGAAATACCGGTTCTTATTGTTCCTGGAGACAATCCTCCATCACCGGTTGTTGAAAGTCATTATGATGAGGCAGCAGAAAATCTTGGCAAAGTGGCTGATGATGCCAGAAAATACGGGGTCAAACTTGCTCTTGAATTTATCGGCACAGCGAAGTTCCTTGGATGTCTTTCCACAGCGATGAAGATGGTTACAAGTATTAATCATCAAAATGTAGGGATATTGTTTGATATCTTTCACTTTTTCAAGGGTGTCAGTAAAACCGAAGACATTGACAATGTGAATGGAGAGGTAGTTTTTCTTGTGCATTTGAATGATGCAATGGACAAACCGAGAGAAATACTGACTGACAGGGACAGGGTGCTTCCAGGAGAAGGTGTCATTCCGCTTGAGACCATCATAAAGAAACTTCAGAAAATCAATTATCACGGATATTATTCTCTTGAACTTTTTAATGAACAGTTGTGGGACCAGGACCCATATTCTGTTGCGAAAAAATGTTTTGAATCTCTTGAAAAACTCGGGAGGAAACTGTGAAAACAAAAATTGCAGTTGTTGGCCTTGGCATAGGGCAGGCACATCTTCAGTATTATTCACAGATGCCTGACGTTGAAATAGTAGGAGCCATGGATGTGAATTCTGATGTTTTGAAACAGGTATCTGAAAAATTTGGTGTAAAAACTTTTTCTTCTGTTGGTGAACTTCTGGACGCGACAGCACCTGATGGTGTCAGTATCTGTACTCCACCTGCCACTCATCTGAAACTGACGCAAATCTTCGCAAAGAAGGGTATTCATATTCTGTGTGAAAAGCCAATGGCACCCAGAGTTTCTGACTGTGAAAAAATGATTGATGTCTGCGAAAGAAACAATGTTTTCCTCATGCTGGGTTTTAAGAAAAGATTTTCACCAACTTACAGGTTTCTGAAAGAAAATTTTGAAAATGACTTTGGTCAGCCGAAGTGGGTACTTGCGAGATTTGCCCTGGGAAGAGTGGAAAAACAATGGTTCTGGGACGAAAAAGACGGTGGTGGTCCCATTATTGAAAATACGGTTCATATGATAGACCTTCTTCATTTTTTGTGTGGCAGGGTAAAAACAGTGTATGCTGAAGGTGGAAACCTTTTCATGCCTGCATTTGCGCCCCAGATTGATACTGCAATTTTTACACTCAGGTTTGAAAACGATGCCATTGCTGGAATTGGGGCTGGCTATGCTTCAGAATGGGGTTTTGCGAAAGAACAGATAACGTTTGCCACTGACAGGGTTGTTTGTGAGGTCAGCGGGGGTTTTGACAGACCAAGAAATATTCAGTACATCTATCGCAACAATCCCTCTGTGGTTCAGGAAAAATACTTTGAACAACCCGACGGTTTTCCTGAAGAAATAAGACATTTTGTTGATTGTATCAGAAATAATACCAGGCCTGCTGTTGGTGGGGAAGAAGGACTTTATGCTCTGAAGGTGTGCAGGGCGGTAAAAAAGTCAATTATTAAAAGAAAGCCGGTTTCCATTTGATTATTCAAGAGGACATCATGAAAAAAAACCAGAAACTTTTTCTGTTTCTGCTATGTATTTTTTTTGGTTATTCAATGTGCCACGCCTCAGACATCTATAATTGTTATAAAACCCGGGAAAGAATTGTTATTGATGGAAAATTACAGGAAACTTCGTGGAAAAATGCCCGGGAACTTATATTCAAGGACATGGTGAATGGTTCTCCTGCTTCTTTAAAAACAACAGCAAAAATGATGTGGGATGATAATTATTTTTATGTGGGTTTTGAATGCGAGGATCCTGATGTCTGGGCGAGAGTGGGTTTAAAAGACAGTGAGGTTCCAAAAGACCTTGTATTCAGAATAACCAGGAAAAAGGAAGTCACCATATCCGAATGGTACAGATTTGAAGCAGAGATTATGAATCTTGATAAATTTGTAAAGGTTTTTATTGATCCTGATGCTGACCAGGCCAATTACATGGAATTTCACGTCAATCCCATAAACAATGTTTTTGATGCCTGGTATTCTCACGGGCTTCAGGATATTACGAAAGAAACATGGGAATCTCCTCATGTCAGCTGGAGATGTTCAGGGATGATAAGCGCTGTGTACATTGACGGAACACTGAATGCCTCGCATGATGTTGACAGGGGATGGAGCGTGGAAATAGCGTTTCCATGGAAAAGTATGAAATTTCTCACAAAAGGTGTCTGTCCACCAGAATCAGGCGATATATGGAGTGTGCTTCTCTGTCGACTTCACAGGCCTGGTTTCTGGATTCAGGATTCAAGGGAATACTGGAGCTGGCCAGTTGTTGGAAAACTGAATTGCCATGTTCTGTCCACATACGGTGCAGTAAAATTCTGTGATGACACGAAGAAATTTTTGAAATTATTTGCTTCTGGAGGTGGAGACCCGGAACAGGTTCTTTCGCAGGCGAAGGAGATAGGCGTGACAGATTTCGTGGCAGCAGGAGACGAAGAAACGATAAAGAAATACATAGAAGCAGGGAAGAAAAACAGTATCAACATATATGCGATGATTTATTTAAACAATCCTGAACTATGGAAGAAGAAGTATCCAGGAATTGATGTTCCATTGCAGCGGATGACAGAAGAAGAAAACAATTTGAAGGAATATTTCAAAGACAAAGACAACAGGGTTTCATCTGGATATCAGATGGGAGAGAGTCCCCGGCAGAGAAACAGGGAAGTGCTGTATATTGACTTATTGTGTTTTCATGATGAGAGGGTAAGGAATTTATTTAAGGAAGAGATAGACAGGCTGGTAAAAATAAAGGGGCTATCAGGTATTATGTTTGATTTTTTTGGATATCAGAACTATTATGGCTGTTTTTGTAATGAAAGTACGAAGCAATTTGAGAGATACCTGGCGCAACATAAAGAAATGGAAAAAGGAAAGGCATTTGAGCAATTTTCTCTTGAGACGTTAATATCCGTATATCAGGAGTTAATAGATTACATAAAGACAAAGGATAAAACGCTGAAGACGATTGCGCATATTTATCCTGTATTTTTGCCAGAGCCATTTTATGGAAGCAGGACAGGTCTGGATTATTGGGCACAGACAATTGCTTGGTATTTCCCGAGGGATATTGCGGAGATGGGCGACAACACCAGAAAGATGATGGAAGATGAGAAGAAATATTATGTCAGTACCAGTGGAGTTGGAATGATAGGATATTACAACAGGCCTGATGCATATCCTTATAAGAGCGCTGAAAGGGTTGAGATGGAATTGAAAACAATGCTTGACAATGGATGTCAGTATGTTTTTGTTTATAGTTTGAATGATGTATTGAGAACGCCGGATGTCAAGGCAGTATTCAGAAAATACTTCAAAAAATAGGGAAGCAATGAATCCAGTTGAAAGGATTATTGTACAGTACCTTAATCATGCTTCGTTTCTTGTCGCCTGCAGCCAGTCAACCATTTTGATAGACCCATTTTTTTCAGGAACATTTTTCTGGGAAGGCCATCAGGAAGTGCAGGTAGACAAACCCGATATCAAACTGGAAGACATACCAAAAATTGATGTAATTTTGTGTTCCCACATTCATGGTGACCATTTTGAAATTGAGACGGTTTCAAGTTTGCTTCAGAGGGATGACTCTATTTTAATAGCGCCAGAAAATGTTATACTGACCTGCATCAAAGCAGGGTTAAATAAAAGAAAATTGGTGACCGCATCCATTAAAGAACCATTTCCTGCAGGACATACAAGAATAATATGTTTGCCAAACAAAGGTTATGAAAACGAAGTAAAGTGCAGCAAACTGAGTTTTTTAATAGAGTGTGGGGAGAAAAAGATTTTTCATTCCGGGGATTCTCATGGATATTCAGAATCCTGGAAAGAGTACAGAGGAAAAATAGACCTCGCATGTTTATGGTGCGTGAAAACAGAAGAAATGATAGAAAATTTGCAGCCGATTAATGTATTTTTGCATCATTTTCAAAAATTTTCTCCCGGACAATTTTCCTGCAATGTTGATATCCAGCGTTTAATGGGATTTCTTAAGGAAAAATTTAATCAGGTAAATTTTTACCATCCAGTAGAAGAAAAAAAAGTGATCCTATAATTCATGAAAAAACCAAACATCATTTTTATTCTGGCAGATGACATGGGATATGGTGATTTCAGTTTTTTCAATCAGGGTCTTTCTGACACGCCTGTGCTTGAGTCCATCTACCAGGAAGGCGTTTGTTTAACCCAGCATTACTCGGCATCACCTGTTTGCAGTCCAGCCAGAGCAGCACTGCTGACAGGAAGATATCCTCATCGTACAGGTTGCATTGATACCCTTCAGATGAATGGGCTTGACCGACTTGCGCCGGATGAAATTACTATTGCCGACATATTGAAAGCAAATGGTTATGCTACGGGACTGATCGGGAAATGGCATCTTGGTGCTATTGAGAAAAAATATCACCCAAATCAGCGGGGGTTTAGTGAGTTTGTGGGCTTCAGAGGGGGATGGCAAGATTATTATCAATGGAATCTTTATTATAATGAGCAACTTGTTAGGGCTGATGGCCGTTATCTGACAGATGTTTTTACAGATGAAGCGCTCAGGTTTATCAAGAGACATAAGAATGACCCATTTTTCCTGCATATTACTTACAATGCTCCACATCTTCCACTTCAATCTCCAGAGGAGGATGTGAGGTTTTTTCTTGAAAAGGGACTTAGTGAAGGGGTTGCGTACATTTATGCTATGATCCGTCGGATGGACAGGGGTATTGGCCAAATCCTGGAAGAATTGCGGAAATCAGGACTTGAAAATCAAACAATAATTTTTTTTACAAGCGACAATGGACCACAGTTTAAAGGCGGGGGAAAGTGTCTGATGCGATATAACCACAATTTCAGGGGTTGTAAGGGAAATGTTTATGAGGGAGGAATCAGAGTTCCGATGTTGGTTCGTTGGCCAGGGGTGATTAACAGGGGTGAAGTAATCGACCAGATGGTTCATTTTGTTGATTGGTTTCCAACAATTCTTGATATCTGCGGATTAAAAATGCCGCGGGGTTCAAAGAACATTGATGGAAAGTCAATCCTGTCAATTTTGCAGGGTAATAAACCGGTAAATAGCAAGAGATTCTGGCAGTGGAACAGATTGTACCCGGTATGTAATTCCAATATAGCCATGAGAGACGGTGATTGGAAATTGGTTAAGCCGCCAATTCCTTCAACAATGAAAGTGCCGATTGAACTGGTGGAAATTGATCGAGAATATGCCTATCATCCAGAACAATTTAATGATATCATAAAGATGAGTTTTCCTGCATTCGACATCGGAGAAAATACACCCCAGCTTTTTAATTTGCAGACAGACCCATTGGAACAGGTAGACCTTGCATCAAGGTATCCTGAAAAGGTGAAAGAAATGGAGCAGGAAATGAATGAATGGTTTGAAGAAGTTGAATCTGAACGAAAATTGCGTATTCAGGACAAATGATAATTTTTGGTAGATTTTACCGGGGGGCCAGATGGATAAACCTAATCTAATTTTTGTTGTTTTTGATACCCTGCGGGCAGATTATCTTGGTTGCTATGGAAACAAAAGAATTTACACGCCGAATTTTGATGCTTTTGCAGGTGAGTCCGTGATATTCGATAATGTGTATCCTGAATCCCTTCCAACCATTCCTGTTCGTCGCGGCCTTCACACTGGCAGACGATGTTATCCTTTCAGGGACTATCAGATTTTGAAATGGTGTCCCATTAAACTACCGGGCTGGCAACCCGTCAGCAACAATGAAGACACCATTGCAGAGAACCTGGTGAACAATGGCTACTATACTGGATTTATTACTGATACCTCTGCTTATTTTACTCCAGGAATGAATTTTACCCGTGGATTTTTGCAGTGGGAATTTATTCGCGGGGTGGAGGGAAGTATTTATCATTCACCGTCCAGGGTGACTTCTGAGATTCTTAAAAAATATGGAGGGGACATCAATAAATTGAACAAGCCATATCCAAAATATTTCACCCTTAATGCCGCGGCAAATCTTTCAGATGTTTATTCTGAAGAGGATACCACCACTGCTCAGGTTTTTCTCAGGGCAATGAGGTTTATTGACGAAAACAGAGTTTTCAAGCCATTGTTCCTTTTTATAGATTGTTTCATTCCTCATGAGCCATGGAAGGCACCTGATTCATATCTTGAGATGTACTATAACAACCCTGATTACAATGGCAGGACTTTTCTCCATACAAAATATGGACCTGTGGACACACAGATGACAGAAGAAGAATTCAAACACACTGTTGCACATTATTGCGGGCTTGTTTCAATGGCTGACACATGGTTTGGCTACTTCATTCAGAAAGTGAAAAGATTAGGTCTATGGGAAAATTCTGTTATTGTGGTGTTAAGTGATCATGGCACGAATTTTGCTGAAAATCCTGAAAGGGTTATTGGTAAGCCCCATTACGCTCTTTATCCTGCTGTAATGAAGGTGCCTCTCATGATACATGTACCTGGTATGAAGACGTCCAGAAGATGTAAACATTTACTTTATAATATTGATGCCACTGCCACAATCTACACACTGGCAGGAATTGAAAAAAAGATTTTGCTGGATGGCAAAGATTTGACATCTCTGATGAGGAAAAATCAAGAGGAAGGCAGGCAGTATCTCACTTGTCGCTACGGTGATTCAGTCTGGTACAGGGATACAAACCACTGGGTGATTATGAATATAAAGGGACAGGCAAGAAGTGTGTTTGATATCAAAAAAGACCCTGAATGCATGTACAATATTGTTTCAGATAGTGGAAAAATCATTGAAAAAGCATGGAAATTTATTCTTAAAGATGCAGAAGGACAATTGCCTGATTACACAGATCTGATTGAAGAAACTGATGCGCTTGGAGAAAGGGTCTGGAAAAAAAGAAACAGTTGAAGAACCAGGTCATGCTCTGCTACAGTTTTCAAACCAGAAAGAGTAGAGGTCGCTGTTGACAAGATTAAACCTCAGGCGTATTTTTTGTCCTTTAAGTACATCGAGATTTTTTTTCTTCTTCCACTCCACAACCACGCCTGTTCTGAAATCTCCTTTTATGGTTTTACATTCTTTGAGAGAGTATCCGGGAATCAGAGAGTTATTTGTTGTAAGAATTTCTACCTGTATTTTTCCGTGAGTAATGTCGTGTGTACTTGAATGCTGATGATTTGCAGCATTTACACACAGGTACAGCGCTCCCCCAGGACAGACAAAACTTTTTGTAATAAGTTCTCCTGAGGCACTCCCGCTTGATAGAGAGACAAAACCATCTTCTGGCATTGTGGCAATACCTATGATTCCGTGCGGCAGCGAAACAGAATCTGGCAGCCCATGACAGAGGTTTCGCGCTTCATAGAAAAATAGCAAATGATTATTTATTTTTAAAGGAGGATTTGAAGCCAGCCCAATCCATCTGGAGTCAATGGATTTTTCAAAATTTGATTCCATAAAAGCACATCGCAATCTATTTCTTTGCCATACGATACTATCCCGACTGCTAATCAGTTCAATATCCAGGCGGTCTTCAACAGAATGGTATCGCTGAAGAAACCCAAGATACATTGAATGGTATCTGAAAGCAACCAGGCAGTAAAATTGTAAATCAACCGGATCATCAAGGTCGGGTTTTAAAATCATTTCTGATGGTGTCCATCTGACAAAATCTTTGCTATCAAGACGTACAATAATTCTTTTGCCAAATTTTTTCATCATATCCGGGGGTCTGGTAAAAATTACATACGGTTTTTCAAGGGATGAATCAAACATCAGAGTATTTCGGTCTCCATAGCCGAACAAAATCGGGCCATTCCAGCCCTGCCATTTGATTCCGTCAGCAGAGAAATTTGCCCAGATGTGATTTCTACCATGATGGTCAGTTCTGCAGGAAATCATTTTGTAACGGCGACTCTTTTTTTTGTCCACAGTATCATAAATAACACTGGCTGCATCAGGATGATGAGGATGTTCTGCTGGAATGACGATATTGTTATTTGTTGAACCCTTAAAATCAATCAATCCCAGTTCAGGTTTGGACCAGTGAAATCCATCCGAACTCTCTGCATAAAGGATATCGCGACCAAGATTTCTTTTTCCACAGAACGAAGAATACCACATTTTAAAAATTTTCATCACAGGGTCTTTCATCACAGAACCATAAAGAATGAGGCAACTCTGTTCCCATGGTTTATCTGGTTTCAGAATAACGCCAATCCGTTCGGGTGACCAGTATTTTCTCTGAAGATTGTTTGAGTATTCAATAATCGCATCATCCACAAACAACTGGTGACAGGCTGAATTAGTCCTCATTTTTCGTTTTTCTTTCCAAACATCATCAATTGGTCAATTATTCCATTTGCCACAGAGTCAGTATTCGCATATCTTGAGGGTCCAAAGAAAATGGTTTTTCCCAGGGTTATTGTTGATGTGCCAGATTTTATCCATCCCTTCGAGACCTGCTGGTCTATTTTAAGCACAGTCTCGCCTTCAATATCCCAGTCCACAATGATATGATGCCATTCTCCCTGTTTCCAGTTATTAACAGGAATGCTGAGCAACAATCCATTTTGCCAGTCGTCGGTGAATATACGAAAGCAGATAGTTCCATATTCGGTCTTCATAATCTGAAAATGGTTTTCATCGTCCACCATCAAAAACCGTGTCTTTTTTTCCACGCCATCCCAGTATGGGTTGAACCAGAAATCAATGATACCTCTTTTTGATGTCAGGAGATTTTTAGTTTCAAATGCCAGAACTGCATCTTTGTCAAGCACAATACCTTTTCCTGTTTTTCCTTCAACAAACTTAATGTTTTTTGCAATAACCGGGTTGTGTCCACAAGTATCAGTGAGAGTATCTTCAAATTCTATCGCGAGGGTTTTCATCATATTTTCTTCAGCAATAGCGATACTGCAGAAACAAATCAGTATACCCAGTGCAAAAACCATGTTTTTCATAACGCCTCCTTTTTTTACTGAAACCCATTAAGAACACAGAATGCAAAATCTTTTTTCATCCGGGAGATTTTTCCTGGTTTAACTTCTACAGTAGCAAGGATTTTTCCTGAAGGTAAATTTTTTGGGTCTATCCTTATAATGAAATCACGCAAGGAATATTCATCAACAGGAATCTGTTTTCTGTAGAAAATTTTTTTCTCTTCATTGTCTGCAAGTGTCAGAGTAATTGGAGATGACCCTGACAGTTTTTTGTCAATACTGATATGACAGAATACCTGTAAAACATCAATACCCTTTATTAGATAGTAAGTATCAGGGTAAATCTGAAAAATCTGATTACTGTCTATCCGAAGGGTTTTGCTATCATATAAAGTATTCTGTATCTGATCAAGCAATTTGAGTTGAAGTTCAAAAGATTCATCTGTTTCCAGATTGAATTCATACGGGACACAGGTCATTGAAAATCGGGATACAGACACATTTCTGGTTGTTTGTTGAACAGGGATGCCATGTTGATTGTAAAGTGTTACGACAATGGTAACATTTTTGTCCTTATCACAACGATTACTAATTTCAATACTTCCCTGATTTTGTCCGATATTCGACTCCGGTAGTAAAACTTTTGAAAAATAACAATCACTGTCAGAAATATTTAATCTGCCAAAGTCAGCCGTGTAAGCAAATCCTCTTCCTGATGTGGACCAGCAGGTAAGTTCACCCGTCTGTTTTTCTTCACGGCACATATTAATTCCAGCGATAGACGCTTTTGAAAGTCCAACATCTTTACGAGGAAATTTGAGTTCAACCTGCCAGTAAAAAGGGAATTTTTTTACAGCCGCTTCAACATTTTCTGAGTTCCATTTTGGTTTGAATTCTCCAGACAAATAAAAAGCGTCAGCGGTTGCGCCGTTGGCATTCACTACAAACTGATAGAAATTCTGACATCCAGTATCATTACCAATAAAAACCTCCACACAATCATCATTCCACACTTCGCCATCCCGATTTGTAACGTGTGCGACAAGGTTATTCATGGCTGGTTCAAAATTCTTGAAGGCAAAGTAAAGATTTTCATTGTCTGCGGCAACCATCACTTCAGTTTTTTTCCTGGGTATTGAGCCATCGGTACGGTTGACAAGGTGCAGTACTTTTGCATGTTTCCAGCATTCTTCAGTAAAATCACCGTCAATAACCACTGGCTGTGTTACTTTTTCTGCTCCAGTAATTTCTTCTTTCCAGTATGTTTTTTGTATCCTCGCATCAGTTTGTTTTAAAACTTCAATTACTGGTTTCATTTTTTTTGCAGACAAACTGGTTTTTCCTTCCAGAGCCCGGTCAATTGCAATAATATGATTGGCAACAGCCCACCGAATTTTCTGACAGTACATATCCATCCATTCTTCACAGGAAAGAGGTTCACCGGATTTTTTGATGTAACCTGCTTCAGAAATCATACCAGAAGCAAATTGATTAAGGGTAGGTACAATTGATTTAATGTCAGCAATTTCCTGTTCTGCCTGTCTTGCTGCTTTTTCTGCAACAGGCACATTTGATGTTTTTCCTTTCTGTATTTTGTTTTCGAGTAATGTCATGTATCTGCAGTCATCAAATCCTTCTCTCCAGTTTTCCCACCTGAGTGTGGGGATATTCTCGTCTGCAACAGGATATGTAAGGAAAAAGTCAGACATATTTCCATCAAGGTCTGTATCAGGACTACCAACGATGTTGTTGTATCTCCATGGTGCCACGCCAACAAGTTGAGAAAACCAGAAGCCAAATCCCACCAGGAAACGAACCGATGAATAACTTCCAGAAGCTGCTGCCACGTCGTTTGGATAAAACCAGTTTCCTTTCTGTAACTCTGGTTGGTCAGGTACAGACTCAGGACCTGAAAACTTTATTACATCAATAAGTTTAACAAGATCCTCGTTGAGATATCCCTCGCCCAATCTACCTGTAACAAGCGTTCTGGCACCAGGAACCTGGTGGACAAGATTACAGAGACGTCTGGCAATTTCCTGTCTTTCTGGATCACACGGTTCATCAACCACGTAAAAAAGAATTTCCGGCCATTTTCTCTCCTGTGCAGTTTGCTGGATGAACTTAATGCCGTTGACATAAATACGGTTAAATTCGTTTGAGAACGGTGGAGGTATTTCTTGACTGCCCCGAGGATGGGGTACAGGGTCTCCTGTGATAGCACAGATATCCTCTATCATAGGGGTGATACCAAAAAAACTATGTTTGATGACCCCGGATTGTATCATTTTTTCGATCAATTCTACTGGAAGAGTGTACTCAATTTGATCACCCTTTTTTGAGATTCGCAGGCGAAAACCAGGGTTGCAAATAGATGATATACCATGTTTTTTCATATCCACAAGGTCTCGTTGTAACAGTTCCTCTAACCTTGATAAGGTCTGGCGTTCTCTATAAAGGCGATTGATGTCAGGGTGTGAAAGAATATAAAGGGGGTCAAGATAATGAAAACCAAATATTTTCCTGGATTCTTCAGGCAGATTGAATGGCAATACCACAAACATAATTGGCACCTTTACTGTTCTGAACTCAGATGTTTCGAAAATGACTGAGCCCCTGTATAATCCTGGTTCCGATTTTTCTGGAACATTCACTGTTAACCAGAAAAATTTTGTTTCATCAATTCGCAGTGGCGCTTTGAATTTTTCAAGTAATTCAGGTACCCATTCATATTCCTTACGTGTTGCCCACAGAGTTCTGTGTGCTCTGTATGTTGCAACGCGAAGGGTTAAAAAAGAGTTTGGTATTTTTGTGCGACTATCTTTTTTTAAATCTGTAATGCTGGCTGAAACAATTGAAACATCATTCCTGAGTGGACACAGAACGAAACATACAGGTTCAAGTTCACCGGGTGTCCCAAAACTCCAGATTGGAAAATTTTGTCGTTCCTGGGCTGGTACACTGTTGGGATAAACTGGAAGATATGAAGGCCAGAAAGATACAATAAAGCCATTTTGTATCTCCTTTGAATTTTTTGGACGTGCATGTTGTGAAGAGTGTGTTTTTTCCGACCACGAGACAAGTTGCTCCTTAGGAGCAAGTATAAGTTCTTTTTCTTTTTTCTCAATGATCGGGGCTGCTTTATACCACAGATTTTGTGGTGCCAGAATAATACCGCAGACAACAAAATGAGGATTTCCTTTAAATTCAAAATCCAGATTATTTTCCCTTGCGTCTATATCAAACAGCCAGGTTTGAACTCGTGGAATATAGTTGGTTGTTTCTTTTTGCGAGATTACGGTCTTTCCATTCACGATGACTGAAAACGCTGGTGGAATATATGTCATATCGCCTGCCACCAGCCAGCACCTGTATTTCCCGGGGGTTAAAGAAACACGAAATGTATTTTCACCTGTGCCTTCGTGAAAACTGTATTCAAGTTTGTCTTTTCTGAATTCATCAGGTACTCTTCTGGAAGTTGCCAGAATTCCTTTTTTAATCCACCCATATCCATTTTCAATGCTCCATAAACGCGCTGGAGAAACCCTGACAAAACCAGGTTCTGGCTCTTCTGTTTGTAAACCAAAGTCAAGACAATAGATTGAAGAATCCAGGGTGGTTTTTTGGGAGTAAGCAACAGGAAGGTTATTAAGAATAATAACGAATGTAAAAAAAACAAAACATTTCAAAGTCCGACCATTCACAAGCATGCCGTTATCCTGTAATTCTGGGCTGAAAGTTCTTATCATTTAAATGTTTCCTGAACCCTCTACCATTATTTTACCTTTTTATTTCCAGTTTTCAATTTTTTCTCTCCCGGCGATATACAATATAATATCAACAAAAACAGGAGAAAAATATGAACAAAGAAATATTTCAAAAATATGAGCAGCAATACATGGCATCGTTGCTTCATGATTCTATTCCCTTCTGCATGAAACATGCTCCTGATGGAAAATATGGGGGATATTTTCAGTGCCTTGATTTTGATGGTTCTGTGGTCAGTACTGATAAGTTTATGTGGTCTCAGAATCGAGTTGTCTGGATTTTTTCGATGCTTTACAACAATCTTGATAAAAAACCAGAGTGGCTGGAGATGGCACAACTGGGTATTGACTTTTTGAAAAAGTATGGAAGGGATGAAAATGGTGATTGGTTTTTTGCTCTTGACAGAAAAGGAAAGCCAATTGTCAGGGCATACAACATCTTTTCGGATTTTTTTGCAGTGATGGCTTTTGCCGAATATGCAAGGGCTTCTGGCGATAAAGAGTGCGCAGAAATTGCGGCGAAGACATATCGCAGAATACAGTTGAGAAAAGATAATCCCAAAGGTCAGTACAATAAGATAATAACCGAAAATAGAAATCTAAAAAACCTTGCTTTTCCGATGATTAATCTTAATGTGGCGACTATTCTTGCTAACGCCAATCACGACGGAGCATATAATAAACTTATTACAGAATGCGTGAACGAAATAATGAACCAGTTCCTTGACCGAAAGCACCGTGTTGTCAGAGAAAATATCGCTGTTGACGATACTTCTGTGGATGAGATTTATGAAGGAAGACATGTTAATCCAGGTCATGGAATTGAGGCAATGTGGTTTGTCATGCAGGCCGCAAGAAAGAACAATGACCAGGCAACAATTCGTGAAGCATGCGAGGCGGTAAAATGGCTACTTGAATTTGGCTGGGATGAACAATATGGTGGAATATTTTATTTTCTGGACCTGTACGGGAAGCCACATATTGAACTATGCTGGGACATGAAACTGGAGTGGGTTCATGTAGAAGCGCTGGTAGCAACCCTGATGGGTTATTATCTTACAGGAGACTCCGAACTGTTTGATTGGTTTGAAAAAATTCACGATTATACATGGCAGCATTTCCCTGACAGAGAATATGGTGAATGGTATAAATATTTGAATCGCAGGGGTGAGGTTAATAACAGGTGTAAGAGCAACAAATGGCAGAACTTTTTCCACCTGCCGCGGGCACTCTATTTGATTGCAAAGATATGCAGGGCTCTGCAAGATACAGACCTTTAAAAACCTTAACCTGTTGCCTGTTTTCAGTTAACCTAGGTTGCTTTTTGGCTTCTGGGATACAATGTGATCTATAAGCGAAACAGCGTTGACAACTGGAACATCTGGAAGAATCGGTTTTGCCGGTGCTATGATATAGCCACCATCTTTACCCATGATGTCAAGGCACCGGTTTACTTCGTCCCTTATCTGTTGTGGTGTACCAAAGGGTAGTGTTTTCTGCGTACTGATACCACCGGCGAAACACAAATCCCTGCCAAAATGTTTTTTGAGCGCGAAAATATCCATAGTTTCTGGCTGGATGGGCTGGAGTATATCCACACCTGCTTCAATCAGGTCGGGTATGATCGGGCTGATATGCCCGCAGGAATGCAGGTAAACTTTTTTTCCTGCTTTTTTAATTCTGGCATACATTTTCTTTATTCGTGGTTTGATAAACCTGCGCCACATTGCCGGACTTAAGAGCATCGCATGTTCTCCACCATAATCGTCGCTGAATCCTATGGCATCGATTGAATTTCCATAATGCTCAATGAGTTTGTCAATAATTTGAATCGATATTTCTGCAAGGTGATCAAGTAATTCTTCAACAAATTCGGGATTTTCACAAAAATCCATCATAATTTCCTGGAAGCCACGCATTGCCCATGTTCGTTCGAAAAATAATAAACCCAGCTGGACTATTTTGAATCTGTCATTATTTTCTGTCAGCCATTTGTCAAGATGGGCATAATGGGAAAAGGTTGTTAGGTCAGGAAACCTATACCCTGATAGGGACGGTTCAGTTAAAGCGGGTTTTACGATATGCAAAATACTTCCTTTCTGCCAGATGGTTCCAAATTCATCCCTGGACGTACCATCAGGCAGCATACATTGTTCGGCAGTAATTTCTATCATCACAGTGTGGTCGTAAATGTAATTCTTTTTCAATTCAGGATTTCTATAGTGATTTGTCAACCGTTCAAGCATCGCAGGGTCAATCCAGATATAATAGGGACAAATATCTGGTTCCCTGAAAGAGAGTGCAGTGAATACTCTTTTACGGAAAATTGACTCTGACGCATTCATATACAGTGAATTCAGTTATGCTATTTTCGGCATTCACATCATACCACTGCCGAAATGTCCTGTCAAAGTGTTGTGAAATGTGTAATTTCCCTGTTGTTTTCACAGAATACCACACGCACTATCGACCCTGGTGTTGTCTTGACAATTCTGGAGAAAATGTATTATGCTAATGTGTAACCGAAAGACTTAGGAAAGATTTTCCATTACAATGAAACAGAAACTTTCTTTTAATACAAAAGAATACCAGCAATTAATTTCCATTTTCAATTCTCTTGACGAAATGATTTATGTCACAGACCCTGAAACTTATGAAATCCTTTATATTAATCCTGTTTTGAAGAAGACCTTTGGAGATGTAATAGGTAAAAAATGCTACAGGGTATTTCAAAATAAGAACAAACCATGCAGTTTTTGCACCAATAAATTTATTTTCGGACCAGAGGCAAAACCGGTTTATATCTGGGAATTTCAGAACAAAGTAAATAAGCGCTGGTATCGTTGTATTGACAGACCGATAGAATGGATAGATGGAAGGAAAGTTCGTTTTGAACTTGCGATAGATATTACCGATAAAAAACTGATGGAAGAATTCTTACTGGAAAGCCAGCAGAGATACAGAGACCTCTGGGATAATGCGCCGATTGCTTATCACATTGTTGATAAAAAAGGAATAATAAGGGATGTCAATAAAACTGAACTCAAACTGCTGGGATATTCTAAAAAAGAGATGCTGGGCAAACCGATTTTTGATTTTATTATTCCATCGCAAAGGGAAGAAGCGCGAGAAAGGTTTATGCTGAAAATGAAAGGGAAAAAAGTCGACAAAAAATACGATAGAATTTATATGAAAAAAAATGGCACTTCTTTGTATGTTTCCATACATGATGTTCCTGAAAAGAATGAAAAAGGTGAAATTATTGGTATGCGAACAGCCATGATAGACATTACAGAATTAAAGAAAATGGAAGAAAACCTGAAAGAAATATCCCTTAAAGACGAACTTACTGAAGTTTATAATAGACGAGGCTTTTTTACACTTGCAGAACAGGAAATTCGTAGAACCCAGAGGGGTAAAAATCCATTTTACATACTTTTCATTGACTTTGACAATCTGAAAAGTATCAATGACAAAAAAGGACATCTGTGTGGTGATGAGGTTTTGAAAAAACTTGGTGAAATTCTGAAGGATGTATTCAGACAATCCGATATTATAGCAAGAATTGGAGGAGATGAGTTTGTGGTCCTTGCATCAGATGTGAAAGGTAGTAAAGAGGTCAAAGTGTTGATTGATAGAATGAGAAAGACAATTCAGACATTTAATAAGGGAAACAATAAATATCAGATTTCAATCAGTATTGGCACTGCCAGATATGATGGTACTAAGCCTGTTACAATTGACGGATTACTTGTTGAAGCAGACAGGAAAATGTATCAGGAAAAGATTGCAAAATACAAACTTGCAAAATATCAATCGCGAACCATTTTTGATCTGTAATAGGGTTGAGAATTTCTTTCGTGGCTTCTGTCATTGTTCATTTCAAATCAGCGTTTGAAATTTTTAGAAAAAATGATAAACTAATTTCAGCCAATCAAGCCTGTGGTATTTGTAAAATATAATATGTTTGAAAACGATATCAGCCGCCTTAGCTCAGTGGTAGAGCAGGGCACTTGTAATGCTCAGGTCCGCGGTTCAAGTCCGCGAGGCGGCTCTGAAAAATTTTCTGAATCTGTTGCCATCCATCTACACTCCTGCCCTATACGGCAACAGATTTTTGCAGGTATCAATGAAAAATATCCTGCATCCATCAGCACAGTGATTCAAAAAAAATAATGGAGGGCAGATGGAAACAATTGTGACAAAGAAAGATATTGTTTCAGGATTGAAAAAACTGGGACTCAAAAAAGGAGATATTGTCCTTGTTCACAGTTCATTGAGCAGTCTGGGTAAGGTTGAAGGAGGTCCAGAAACAGTGATACAGGCGCTCATTGAAGTGGTTGGAAGGACAGGTACAATCATGATGCCATATCCACTGGGCAATGCGACAATCGCTAAAGTATTCAGTTCAATGAAAGGCGTGATAAAAAGTATACATCCTGTACACTCTGTTTCTGCAATGGGAGCAAGGGCAAGATATTTAACAAAGGACCATGATAAAATGCCTACTGCCTGTGGAAAAGGGACACCATTTGGAAAACTTGTTGACCTCGGTGGATACATTTTGCTGATGGGAGTTGACCAGGACAGGAATACAACCCTTCATACTGCTGAAGATTATGCGGATTTACCATATCTTTCAGAAAAGGAATTTAAGTATGTGGATGAAAACGGTGTTGAAAAGACGATTGTTCTAAAAAGGTTTCCAGGACCTCACAGAAATTTTATCGGTATGGACAGGATTTTTCTTGAAAAGAAAATCATGAACATAGAAAGAATCGGAAACGCAATGGTGCGTCTTATTGATGCGAAGAAAATGATAAGGGTGTGTCTCGACGAATTGAAAAAAAATCCTGCCGCATTTCTGTGTGAAAATCCAAACTGTGCTGACTGCGTGATGCAGAGAGGAAAAATCAAAGAGGCAAGATTGAAAAAAGAGTGTTTCACTCTTTCGGCAACAACCAGCCATATTGCTTCAGAACCCGAAGAGATGTTAAAAATCCTTCAGGGACAGGGAGTAAAAACAATAGAACTTGATGTTATATGGAATAAACCAGTAACAACACTTGCTCCATCCGAACTTCAGTATTTAAAGGATTTGTTTGCAAAGCATAATTTTTCTGTTGCAGGCATATCCTGTAAAGAAGATTGTGATATTGAAAAGTGTCTTGATATCGCTGAATTTTTCGGTGCAAAGTACACTGTGTTGCCAAATCTTATCTTCTCTCAGGATATTCAAAAACAGAAACGACAATTTATTGAGTCACTTTTTCCTGTGATTGAAATTGCAGAGAAAAAAAACATTGTGCTTTTGATAGAAAACAGGCCGGCTACTGTGTGCGCCAGGTCTTCTGATTGTCTTGAAATTCTGGGAAAGATTAAATCTCCTCATTTGAAACTGGCATTCAATCCTGCAAACTTTGCAATTGCTGGAGAAAAACCATTTCTGGGAATATCTCCTCATGTTAGAAGGATGGCATTTGTTCTTTATGTCAATGATGCATTATTTACAGGGAAACCACAGTTTCCCGGATATGGCAATGCTGAGATAAAAGAATTGATGTCAATTTTGCGGTGCTGGTGTTTTTCAGGATACTTTTGCTTAAAACCAGGAATTGGAACTGGAAAGGAATTTTTCAATTCTGCAGCGGATGCATTCTGGCATTTGCTTGAAACAATGTGAAAACATGAAAATCATAGACCTGACACGGGAAATATCGAAGGATTTCAGAACAGATATTGTGAATATTCGTCTATCTGGGACAGAATATCACGCATTTGTTCATCAATTCCATCTTTCTTCTATGGCAGGGACTTACATTGATTTTCCAGGCCACATCAAGGAGTTTGATAATGGGTTTGATTCGTCAAATTATCCAGCAGAAAAACTTTTTATGGTGGATGCCACTGTGATAAGACTCAATCGCTCAGGCAAACAGAGGGAAATACATGCAGAAGAACTTGATGCAGCAAATGTTGTACTTGATACGCCGGCTGTGATTGTTGATGCAGGATGGAATTTACTCAAAGAAAAAAATCAGGATGAAATATATTTTTTTGGGAAGGATGCCATTTCCTGGTTCATCTCAAAAAACATATACCTTTTTGTTTCAGATGTGTACGAAAATCACAAAGACCCACGAGGTATCTTTGTTGAATTTTTTAGCAAAGGAATTCTGACTGTTTGTAATCCTGTAAATCTTGAAAAGATTGCAGCGCCGAAAGTCAAACTCTGTGTTTTTCCGCTCAGAATACCCGGTGTAACCCAGGTTCCATGTCGTGTTATCGCAGTGATGTGATGTATTATTGTGGCCAGCCCGATGCCACCCACCTTTCACTGCCAAGTGCTTCAGCGTGCCCATCCACAAACACGACAGTGACCATTTTGATGTACCAGTGTCTTCCACTTACTCCGGTATAATATCCATCTTTTTATTACTTCTTTGACAAATTTCATGGGTTTCTGGTGATAC
>DAONMJ010000015.1:3337-26606 GCA_035392545.1 bacterium | reverse complement strand
AATCAAAGAAATGGTGTCAAGACCTTTTCTTCACAATTACTGTTTTCCAAGTGAAATAAGAGCAAATCTTGTGGAAAAAATCGCACTCCTTGCGCCTGAACCATTGAAAAAAGTTTTTGTTCTTACAACAGGTTCAGAAACCATAGAATGCGCAATTAAACTATGTAGAACAGCAGGTCAAAAAATCAGTCCTGCGAAAAAAATTATTGTTTCTTTTCAACATGGATTTCATGGACGAACACTTGGTTCTCAGATGGTCGGCGGTATCCCTGCTTTGAAGGAATGGATCGGGAATCTTGACCCTGATATGGTGCAGGTGCCGTTTCCTGGAGACCCTCGACAGCAGGACAGAAGTTTTGATGTTTTCATCAATACTTTGAAAGAAAAAGGTGTCAATTTTGATCATATCTGTGGCGTGATTTCTGAAACATACCAGGGCGGAAGCGCTGCATTTCTCCCTGTTGAATATGCTCAAAAATTGAGAGAGTTCTGCAACCAGCACCAGGCATTTCTGGTGTTTGATGAAATACAGGCGGGTTTTGGAAGAACAGGAAAATTGTGGGGTTTCCAGCATTATGGAGTAATTCCGGATATATTTACGCTTGGAAAGGGAATATCAAGCGGACTTCCAATTGCAGCAGTTGTTGGAAAACCTGAAATTATGGATTTGTACGAGCCAGGAACAATGACAAGTACACACACAGGGAATCCTGTTTGTTCTGCGTCTGCTATTGCTAACATTGAGTATATCGTTGAAAAAAATCTGCCAGAGCATGCAGAAAAGATGGGAAGAGTATTTGAAAAAGAATTGAACAGAATGAAAGAGAAATTTTCATCTGTTGGGTTTGTGTGTGGTAAAGGGCTTGTGTGGGCGTTGAGTATCGTGAAGCCAGGAACAATTGAACCTGATGGAGACACTGCATTTGAAATAGTGAAAAAGTGTGTTGAAAAAGGACTATTGCTTTTTGCTCCAGTGGGTTTTGGTGGGGCTTCATTGAAAATTGCGCCACCTCTTGTTATCAAAAAGGATGCAATTGTTGAAGGTTGCTCGGTCATAGAAGAGGCAATATCTGAAACCTGCTCATAACCGTAAGTTATTTTATCAGGAGTATTGATGTTAAACCTTGCGGTAATTGGTACCGGAAGGTATGGTACCAATATTATTCATGCGTTCAGGCAACTTGAATCCCAGGGCATTGCAACACTTGTTTCAATTTGCGATACCAATCAGGATGTATTGACCGGCCAGTGTAAAAAATACAATGTACAGGGCTATGCGGATTATAGGGAAATGTTTGATAAGGAAAAAATTGATGCAGTTGCGATTGCCACACCAGACCATCTCCACAGGGACATTGCTGTTTTTGCGGTGAACGCAGGAAAACATGTTCTTGTTGAAAAGCCAATGGATGTGACTGTTGATGGTTGTCTTGAAATGAAAAAAGCAGCAGAAAAAAACAATGTGTTGATTCAGGTTGATTTTCATAAAAGATACGACCCATATCATCAGCAGTTGTGTAAGGACATCAGGTCAGGAAAATTTGGAATTATTGAATATGGTTATGTTCACATGGAAGATAGAATTGAGGTGCCATCTGTATGGTTTTCTTCATGGGCGCGATATTCTTCTCCAGTATGGTTTCTGGGAATTCATTTCATTGACCTGGTGAGATGGTGTTTGCAGTCCAACGGAAAACAAGTGTTTGCCACAGGTAGGCGTATTAAACTGAAGAAAATGGGAATTGACACGTATGATTCAGTATCCGCAAAAGTTGTATTTGAAAATAGCGTGTCTGTCACTTTTGATATGTGCTGGATTTTGCCAGAAAAATTCGAGGCGATTGTTAATCAATCCATAAGATTTGTTGGTACAGAAGGTATTATTGAGTGTGATACGCAGGACAGGGGAACAAGATTGTGCAGTACAAAAAATGGGATGGAAACATATAATCTTGGATTTATCCTTGAAACACAGGACAGATATGGAAATACTGTATATAAGGGCTATGGAATTGAAAGTATTGCGGATTTTGTGTATAATATACAACACCTGAAAAATGGTGGAAGTTTTGAGCATTTGAAAAAAAACGTTATAAGTGCATTCGCAGAGGACGGACTGGAAACAACCAGAATTGCAACTGCGATACACAAAAGTCTTGAAACAGGAGAAATTGTTCATATATAAGGAGAAAAAAATGGCAACCAGAATTCGTCTTGTCAGAAAAGGAAAAAGAAATAGACCCTGTTATAGTGTGATTGTTATCAGCGATGAAAAGGATGGTAGGGGAGATGTCATAGAGATTATTGGTCATTATGACCCTCTCAGAGAACCTCCTGTGTTTGAGGTGAAGGATGATAGGGTTATTCACTGGCTCAAACTTGGAGCGCAACCATCTGATACAGTAAAAAGTTTCATCAAAAAACGGGGCCTTCTTAATCAATTGAATGCGGATTGACATCATTACGATTTTTCCTGAAATTTTCAGCCCCCTGGAAGCAAGTATTATAAAAAGGGCTCAGGATAAATGCATACTTGAAATTTGCATCTGGAATCTCAGGGATTTTTCACGCAATAAACATAAAAAGGTTGATGATGCTGTATATGGTGGCGGCAAGGGGATGGTACTTGCATGTGAGCCAATTTTTCTTGCAGTTGAAGAAGTGAAAAAGCATAACCCGGAATCTTTGACAATTTTAACATGTCCGCAGGGCGAAATTTTCAGCCAGCAGAAGGCGAAAGAACTTTCAAGGGAAAAAGGCCTGATTATTATTTGCGGACATTACGAGGGCGTGGACGAAAGGGTTCGTACCATCGTTGACTGTGAGATTTCTATTGGAGATTATGTGCTTACAGGTGGAGAATTGCCAGCGATGGTGATTGTTGACTGTGTTGTAAGATTATTGCCAGGAGTATTGCCAGAAGAAGCACCGGTTTATGATTCATTTTTTGATTGTCTTCTTGACTGGCCGTGCTATACAAGACCTGAGGAATTCAGGGGATTGAAAGTTCCTGATGTTTTGCTGTCAGGGGACCATAAAAAAATTGCGCAGTGGCGTTTAAATCAGGCGATTGAAAGAACAAAACAAAAAAGGCCTGATCTGCATGAGAAATTCATAAAAGAAAAAGGGGGAAAACATGCATCCAAAAATAGCGGCTCTTGAATCTGAGATAAAACCGAAAAAGGAAATTCCTGAATTTTTTCCAGGAGATGAACTTGAAGTGCACATCAGGGTTCAGGAGGGCGAAAAGGTTCGTACCCAGGTTTTTACAGGAATCTGTATTGCAAGAAAGGGTACAGGAATGAGGGAGACCTTCACGGTTCGTAAAATTTCTTATGGGGAAGGCGTGGAAAGAATATTTCCCATTTATTCACCAAATGTTGTCAGTATTAAACTTGTGAAATCAAGAAAGGATAATCGTCTTGCGCCAAGAGCAAAGATGTATTATCTAAGAAAGAAAAACAGATAATAATGAAAAGCGCCAGGGAAAAAGGGTTTGAGGGCGAACAACTTGCAGCAAAATTTCTTAAAGCAAACGGATACAGAATTTTAGAAAGAAATTACAGAACAAAATCAGGCGAAATAGACATCATCGCGAGAAAAAACAGAAGTATTGTGTTCATTGAAGTAAAGACACGAAGTAATGATAGTTTTGGCTCTCCTGTAGAAGCAGTTGATAGAAGGAAACTTGCGAAACTTGAAATCGTTGCCAACCAGTACATTCAGAAGAAAGAAATTGAAGACGCCGCTTTCAGATTTGAAGTTATTTCAATAACAAAAATCAATAATGCCTGGCAATGTGAAATAATTCCGGTGGACTGATGCTTGCAAAAATTCACTCAGTTGCTGTATGGGGGATTGAAGGATATCCTGTGAGTGTTGAAATTGATATCTCAAAAGGTATGCCATCAGTTGCAATCGTTGGGCTTCCAGACCAGGCAGTGAAAGAAAGCAGGGATCGTATTAAACCTGCCATCAAAAATTCAGGATTTGAATTCCCGCAATCAAAAATCACTATCAATCTTGCTCCTGCTGATTTGAAAAAAGAGGGTTCCTGTTTTGACCTGCCAGTTGCTCTTGGTATTCTTGCTGCAAGGCAGATAATATCTTCTGATGTTGCTTCCAGATTTCATTTTATTGGAGAACTTGCCCTTGATGGTTCTGTGAAACCTGTAAGCGGTGTTTTGCCAATGGCAATGAGCGTGAAACAATCAGGTGGAAAATTTGTTGTTCCAAAAGCCAATGCCATTGAAGCGTCTGTTGTTGGAATTGAGGCATATGGGGTGGAGAGCTTGAAGGAATGTGTAGATTTTCTTACCGGGAAAAAAGAAATTTTACCTTACAATGTTGATTGGGATAACATTCTTGCAGTGCAGAATAAGTATGATATTGACTTTAAGGAAGTAAAAGGACAGGCAGTTGCGAGAAGGGCAATTGAAGTGGCTGTGGCAGGTGCGCATAACCTGCTTGTGATTGGACCTCCTGGTGCTGGAAAAAGCATGATTGCAAGAAGGGTTCCCACGATATTTCCACCGCTGACGATTGAAGAAGCGATTGAAATTACAAAAATCCATAGTGTCGCTGGAATGCTTGCCGGAGGTATTGTTTCCACAAGACCTTTTAGGCAACCACATCATACAATTTCTGATATCGCTATTATTGGTGGTGGAACAATTCCAAAACCAGGAGAAATATCTCTAGCGCATCATGGAGTGCTTTTTCTGGATGAACTTCCAGAATTTCACAGGGATGTTCTTGAATCCCTTCGTCAGCCACTTGAAGATGGAAAGGTTTCTGTTTCACGAGCAAGAGGAAGAATTGATTTTCCATCAAGATTTTTCCTGATTGCTGCAATGAATCCATGTCCCTGCGGCTGGTATGGAGACAGTCGCAGGCCATGTCGTTGCACAGTGCCACAGATTATCAAATACAGAAAAAAGATATCAGGACCATTACTTGACAGGATAGATATTCAAATTGAAGTATCTGGTCTTGGCTCAAAACAACTTGTTTCTGATAGTGTTTCAGAGGACTCAGAAAGTATCAGAAAAAGAATCACCAGATGCAGGAAAATCCAGCAGGAACGGTTTGCTGGGACTGGTATTTTTTGCAATGCCCACATGAACACAAAGCAGATTAAACAGTTTTGTATTCTTGACGATGAATGCAGGAAATTTCTGGAAAACGCATTAGAAAAAATGAATCTATCTGCGCGTGGTTATGACAAAGTGGTAAAGGTTGCAAGAACAATAGCAGACCTTGAAGAATCAGAAAAAATTTCATTAAGCCATATAGCAGAAGCGCTTCAATACAGGAGTTTTGACAGGGAACTGTGGTAGGAAGATTTATGAATAAAAAAGTGAAGCCAGGAAAAATTGTAATGGAACTTCCGCCGGCTGGGGAAAATGCAAGAAACAGCGAAGGAACATTCATCACACTGAAATCAGGAAGGATTGTTTTTGCCTGGTCAAAATTTTTTGGTTCTCATTCTGATTTTGGCGAGGCGGTTATCGCAGCAAAATATTCAGATGATGATGGCAAAACATGGTCAAAGGATGATAGGGTTTTGATAGAAAAAGAGGGCACGACCAATGTAATGAGTCCTTCCTTTTTGCGGCTTCAGGATGGAAGAATAGCCATTGTGTATCTGCGCAAGGATGGGAAAAAATCCTGCATGCCATACTTCCGCACAAGTGATGATGAACTGAAGACTTTTTCTGAACCTGTGTCAATTGCTTACGAACCTGGCTATTATGTCGTAAACAATGACCGTGCTATTCAAACAAAATGTGGTAGAATCGTTGTTCCTGCTGCGCTGCATAGATATCGCGGACCATCAGTTCTTCTGCCAGGTGAAGAACCAAAAACTTTTCTTGCCTCACCGGCAATTATTCTATTTTTCTTGAGTGACGACAACGGAAAGCACTGGATGGAATCTTTGACCAATTATTACAAATGTTTTCCATCAGGTCATGGACTTCAGGAACCAGGAGTGATTGAACTCAATGACAGAAGGTTGTGGTCATGGACAAGACCTGGAACAGAAGGAAGACAATGGGAATCATTCAGTGATGACCTGGGTCAAACATGGACAGAGCCCAGACCATCACAGTTTGTTTCACCGTGCAGCCCCATGCAGATAAAAAGAATTCCAAAAACAGGCCATCTTTTTGCTGTGTGGAACGACCATTCTGGAATTTTCAAGACAGAAAAACCCCACCCTGTCTCATGGGGGAGAACCCCGCTTGTCTGCGCAATAAGTCAGGATGAAGGAAACACATGGCAACATCACAAACTTCTTGAAGATTCCCCTGAACATGGGTTCTGTTATCCTGCCATTGGCTTTACAGAAGAAGCAGTGTTAATTTCCTACAACGCAGGCGGAATAACAAGCAAAATTCCTCTTGATACTCAAAGGATAAGAAGAATTTTGCTTGTTGATTTGTATGACTGAAAAAAGATTTATCGGAACAAGCGGCTGGAATTACAAAATATGGCAGGATACATTCGTTCTGATGAATCGGTATAAACAAACGCAGACAGGGTTTGTTTTTTCAGGGAAAGTTCACAGAAGTATCACCCATATCAAAAGATTTATTGAAGTGGAAGAAGCATGGAAAACACAAAGATGTTTTTGTATATTTCAACAATGATTTCTATGGATATGCGGTGAAAAATGCAAAGGAACTTATTACACTGTGCCAGGAGAAAAAATGAAAAAATTGTGTTTGTCGTTTTTTATGTTGTTTGCGGTTGCCTTTTGTTATGCTGGTATTAATATCACCTACAAAGGGCTTGATAATATCCATATTCAGTTTGATCACCAGACAAGCAAACAATGTACTGTGAAACTTGTATGCGGTGAAACAATACTTTTTTCACAGGTTTTACCACAAGGTGGTGGTTCTGTATCAGCCAATATTCATCACACAGGCCTATCAAACGGAACATACACTTATAACATTTTTGAAGACGAGGATGTTGTATCCTCAGTATCTGAAACAATAAATGGTCAGGTGTGTGGAACATTGCTGTTTGACGAAACCATTAATATCCCTGCGGATGTTATATCTATTAATGTCCCCGAAGGGAAAACGCTTGACATCAACGCTGACATCAGTGAGATTAGTTTTTCTTCTATTGATGTAGTTGGCAATATCAATTTACAAAATGGTATCACAATACAAGGTGTCACAATTTATTTTGGTGGTCAGCCAGTGGCTATAAGGAATATCAAGCTTACAGGGTCAGGCGAATTTTATTTCAAGGAAGCATCTTCTGGGTCAAGTATAGAAAATTGTGATGTAAGTAGTGTCAGTGTTGACCCAAATACATCAATCGCGGTGAAAAACTCAAAAATCGGGACAATGCTTGTTGTGGACTCGGCTTCATTAAATGCAGAAGAATCAGAAATATCTGATCTTTTATGCGGTGGCAACATTGTGTTGAATAGGTGCAGTATTAATGGAGAGTTATTCCTTATTAATAATGCACAAAATTTCACTGCTACAGATACCTGTTTTTTAAACAGGGTCAATATTGAAGGTGGAAGTCCTCAGTTTAGCAGATGTGAATTTTTGAACCAGTTGCGTTTTTATGGCAGAAACCAGGCAAATTTTGACAATTGTGTATTTGGAAATTCTGTTAGTTTTGTTGATTTTGGAGTGTTTGATAATCCAAAGTGGTCAGATAATTCTGGTATGCAGCCAATATTTTCTCATTGCAGTTTTGTTGGACAAACTGGTCCATATTTTGAATATACTGTGCCATCTTTGCCTGTTGACCTTGGTGGCTCAAATTATTACGGAGACAAAAAACCTGACCTTGATTGGTTTTCAACTCCTATTGTGCATAATGAGTTGCCGAATTATCCGCAGGGTGGAAGATTCTTACTCAGGGGAGTGCCTGTTAATAAACAACATTTCAGGATTGAACAATGGAGTACATCAGGACCGAATTTGACCTGCAATAAAATTCTTCCTGATATATGGGCAAATGATTATATCGTTGGTCAAAACACGATACCATGGCCAAATTATCAGAATACATCAAGACAGAAAGTGTTGATAAAAGGAAGGGAAACACTGCTTTCTGTGGATGTTGCAACCAACTATCCACTCGTTCAGGGCGTGAAATTTAAAGCAGTGTTTGATGGGCAGGAAATAGCACCTGTTAATCCATCCATTGTATTAAAAAGGGATATTTCAGATTCTTCAAATGATGTTTTTTATGGAAACACCACCATAAATTTTATTCTTCCTCCAACAGAGAATGACATTGTGAATTTTACGGTTATTATGGATACTACAAATATCAGTGGATTTGACGATGCAGCAGGAAAGGCCGAAAAAGTTCTTTTTGGTGGAACACTTTCATTTGCACCTTCTTATGCAAGACAATTAAACATTCTTGTTCAACCGGTTCAATTGTTTATCACAGGTTATACAAGAAAAATTCCTGATGCTTCATCAGTCGCCAGTGCTCTTAAAAATTTAATACCAGCAATGCTACCCATTGATAGAAAAGACCTTCATATCTGGACAGCACCAGTGACCACTTTCTATGGTGGAATTTTTTCAATGTTCAGCACAACAGCACTGCTTAATAGAATAGCAAATGAACTTGCATTAGGACAAGGATTGGTTAATACAACGGCATCAGTTGGTGACTGGCTTTCAGGAAGAGAGACAGCAATGATTGATTTCATTGTGGCAGTGATGCCAAAAGGAAGTATGGGAGAAGGAGTTTCAGGAGTCAGTCTTGCGTTAAGGAGAGGGATCATATTTGTTGACGAAAGTGCGCCAGATGCTGCATTGCACGAGATGGGTCATGGGATTGGTTTATACACAGGAACAGAACAATATGATCAGTATCCACCAGCAGGTCTTTCCCTTGAAAGAATGACAGCATTTCTCAATGACGATAGGGTTTCAATAAACGGCTTCAGGAACAGGTTTTTACATTTTCCAGGAACAATTCATTCCTGGTACCAGGAAAAATACTGGTATGACATTATGGGTTCTTCAACGACATTAATCTGGCCAAACTGGACGACTTTTAGCGCATTTGCATACTATTTCAATGAAACCCTTGGAAATGAAAACAAAACTGTAAAATTTTTAACAAAGGCAGTACCATCTGGTAATAAGAGAATTTTTGTTTCTGCAACAACAGAGAAAACGAATTTTAATGGTGGATATAAAATTAAAGAAGGCACTATCAGTGCTTTTGACATTACTGATTTTTCTACAGGAAAAATCAATGTTCCTGTGTACTGGGATGATGATAATATTGCAGTGAATGATTATATAATCAAATGTTTTGACAGTGCAGACAATCAAATTTTTAACCAGCCATTCACAGTAGTTTCTCCGTATCCTGGTTATTTTGGCTGGGTTAACTGGCCAGAAGAAAGTAGTTGGTGTGGAACATTTGACATTCCAGAAAACACTCATTTAATAGCAATCTATCCAAGACCTGGTTGGTGGAATAACTTCCAGGACACACCAATTTTAGAAGTGAATGGAGTAGATTATGAACCGATTAAGATTACAGGGCTTGAACCCGGACAGCAACTCGGAGAGAGTGTTGAGATACGATGGACCCAGGATACGAGCAAGCAATCTTCAAGCATGAGGTATCTTGTGATGTACAGTGAAGATGGAGGGAACAGCTGGTTACCAGCAGGAATACCAGTAGAAGGCAATAAGGTGGTCTTACCCACAGATTTTCTACCAGCATCAGAGGATATAATTTTCAAGGTGATAGGCAGCAATGGACTTGGGACAGTAGAAGATGAGGTAGGAGGGTTGAAGTTAGAAAACAGAGCGCCAAAGGCAGTGATAGTAACGCCGAAGGAAGGATGGGTGGGAGAAGTAGGCACAAAATGGGTATTCAAGGGATATGGAGAAGATGTGGAAGATGGGGTCATACCACAGGGACAATGGAGTTCTTCTATAGATGGAGAGATAGATGCATCAAAAGAGGTTGAATTGAGCCAGGGTATTCACACGATTACATTTACAGTAACCGATAGTGGTGGATTAACAGGAAGCACAAGCATTACCGTAGAAGTGAAGCAGATGCAGGATATAGATATCGGGCTTAATGAAGACAGTTTACAGTTATTCATTGAAGGGAAAGACCCATTGAACACATCGCCAGTGTTGTACTTAAAAGAAAATGGGATCCACAGGGCGATATTAAAGATACAGAATACAGGGACAGATACGATATTCACAGGAGCCATATACATCACAAAGCCAGGAGAAGCAGAGCAATTGTTGGTAGAAAAGACCTTTACAGCAGGAGCATTTGAAGAGGTAGTAATAAGTGAGACATTTTTAGTGGTAGCGCCAGGGCAGTATCAGATCAGAGGGCAGATAAAAGACATTACGCCGCAGGATACCGAGGAAGGTAATAATGAAGAAGTGTGGATATACAGTACAAAGCCAGAAAGCCCTGTGATATTGGTAGCGCCAGAGGACTTAGATTTTGGAGATGCAAAGGCAAGGAAACAGGGACAGATACTTGTCAGCAATTACGGGAAATCATCGTTAAGAATCACATCGATGTTGATATCAGGCGCAGATGCCAATCAATTTGGAGTGGACGATACGATGTTGCAGCAGGATATACCTGAAGGGAATAATGTATTTATACCTGTGTATTTCAATCCGGTATCAACAGGGACAAAGCAGGCTCTACTGACAATCACATCAAATGACATTAATCATTCGACAATCCAGATACAATTAAGAGGCAATTGCATTGGGATACTGGGAGACATTTCAGGAGACAGTAGTGTAGATATATCAGATGTAATTTTGTGTTTAAGGCAGGCGATAGGGCTTGATGAGCCAGAGATAGATTCAGCAGATATGAATGAAGATGGGGTGATTGATATAAGTGATGTAATTCTTGTATTGAGAAAAGCAATAGGACTGTAAAAACACTTGACAGAACAGGGATAAAGGTATATAAAAAGATGTGAACATAAAAAAACCCATCACATCAAAATCTGAAACTCTTCGTTACATCTGCTTATTATTTAATTTCATTAGAAAATCACAAGGAGGAAATATGAAGAAAGTATTATGTCTGGCTGTTGCAGGATTATTTTTATGTGTTGTTGGTGTGTTTGCTCAGGAAGGTTATTTGAGAATTACAAGCAATCCTGAATCCGCTTCTGTGGAAATTGCTGGAAAGGTTATTGGCAAGACGCCTCTCCTGACAGTATTGAAACCAGGAAAATATACATACAAGGTCAGTTTGGCTGGTTATGAAACAGTTTCAGGAACAGCAGAGGTTGTTGACTATGAAGTGACCAATGTGAATCTGGTGCTTGTGAAACAGGTTCAGAAAGCGCCTGCTGCAAAAAAAGTTGAACCCGCAAAAGGAGGTTTGACAATCATTACTGACTGGCAGGATGTAACGGTTTATCTCAATGGTCATAAAACTGATAAGGTGCCGCCTGTTACAATCAAAAATGTTCCTGCAGGAATAAACAAAGTAATTCTTGTCAGCGGCGATTATGCGGATTCGTTTCATATTCTGGTACAGCCAGGTAAGACAAGTGTATTGAAAAAGAACTTTGAAGACGATAAGAAAAAATATGAGGCACAGATGACAACTGTTGATACCACTGTTGTTGAAACACCTGTTGAGGTCAAGAAAAGTATGCTTCCAGCAAAGGTGATTTTACGGCTCGGAACCATCGCGAGTACAGATTCAAAGAAACAGGATACAACAATTCTTGGTGAAAGTGATGAGATAGAAGTGAGTTTTCAATACAAAAAGACCGGTACAGATGAATGGAATACAAAAACACTTCAATCAGGAACAAAGGTGGAAGATTCTTTTGAAACAGAAAAAGGAACCTATGATATACAAATCATCGCCACTCATTACAGGGTGCCAACAGGACTGTTAAATGTCTTATTGACCAAGAAAGAAAAGGTCAGAGAATACAAGGAAACTATTAAAAAAGAGATTCTACCGGATGTTCAGTACACCTATACGATTACCTATGATGGCAAGAGTTTTGGCTACAAACTTGAAGAGGCAAAACTCAATACACCAGTTAAGTGAATGTTAATTTATGGATGGGGGTTATGATGAAGATGATAAAGGAATTCAAAGAATTTGCAATGAAGGGAAATGTTGTTGATATGGCAATTGGTATTATCATAGGTGCGGCTTTTGGGAAAATTGTTTCTTCTCTTGTGGCAGATGTTATTATGCCACCAATAGGGGTGATTCTTGGAGGGGTTGATTTTTCAAATCTCGCAATCACAATAAAGCACGCAACAGTGAATTCGCCAGCAGTGGTAATAGGATATGGCAGGTTTATACAGACCCTTGTTGATTTCATTATTATTGCTTTTGCCCTGTTTTTTGTGGTAAGGGCGATAAACTCTTTGAAGAAAAAGCAAGAAGAAGCGCCACAGGTACCGCCTGCTCCTTCAAAGGAAGAACAACTTCTTGCTGAAATCAGGGATTTACTCAAGACAAGAGTTTGAGTTTTTATCATTAGAAGGTATGATAAGAGTGATGAAAACGGTTTCAGGATTTTCCCTGGACAATATTTTAAAAAAAAGGGGGTTTTATGAAGGGAAGAATTGCAGTTTTGTTGATTGTGGTAAGTATGTTGCTTTTTGCAGGCATTTCTAAGGCACAGACAGTGTCGCCTGAAAAAATCCTTCCTCAGGATTTTTCGTGGTACGGCAAATCTGGAGCGCAGAGTCAACCTGTGTACGATGCAGAAAGAAATGGGTTCTGGTGGAATCCTGACAAAGCGCCTGAAAACATGGAAAATACTCAGTGGGGCAATAGAGGATATATATTTGTCGGACAGAAGAAGCCGAAGCCTGTTGATGAGGAAGAAGCAGAGGTGGTCAGTGTAAGAAAACCCAAACAAAAGACCATAACGGGTAACAAGTGGCGCATTTTTTGCGCTCCTGAAAAGGAAATCGTTTATGTGGACAGAATAGTTGAGAAAGTTGTAGAAAAACCAGTTGAAAAAATTGTGTATGTTGATAGGCCAGTCGAAAAAATCGTTGAAAAACCGGTGGAAAGGATTATAGAAAAAGTTATAGAAAAGCCGGTTGAAAAAATCGTTTACGTTGAAAAACCAGTTGAAAAGGTGGTTGAGAAACAGAAAACATTGTCACTTAACCTGAAAGATGTTTATTTTGCCTGGGACAGTTCCAAACTTTCTTCAGTGGCACTCAAAACATTGAAAGAAAACGCTGAAATTCTACGCGCAAATCCTGGCGTCAAAGTGTTGCTTATTGGTTCTGCATCTCCAGAGGGAGAAACAGAATACAATAAGAAACTTTCAGACCGTCGTGTGAAATCAGTTTTTGATTATCTGACAATCAAAGAGAAAATCAGCGACAGTCAGCTCAAAACAGAAGCAGAAGGAGAAATTGAAGTGTCAAAGGAATCCTGGCCCATCGCAAGAAGAGTGAAATTTGTTCTGATTGACTGATACACGGATTCTTGATAAAGACTGACAGGGATTTGCTGGACGGAGTTCGATTATTGATTTTTGCCATTTTGGATGAAAGAAAGAGGCAGGTTGTTGTTTTTCCCTGACCTGTCTTGTGTTGATATGTCATAAAAAACCGGGTATAGTTTGAGTACGGGAATACTGAATGATACTACTCTACCAGACGGTTAAAGAGTATTTGATTGAAAGAATAGAGAATAGCAAACCAGGAGATCTTCTACCTTCTGAAAATGAGTTATGTTAGTATTTCAATGTCAGCAGGATTACTGTCCAGAGAGCCATCAAAGATTTGTTGAAAGAAGCAGCGATCATAAGAAAAAAGGGTAAGGGTACATTTGTTGCGCCTTCGGTTTTGAACCACACCTCTACGGTAAAAACTATCAAGGTTGTTTTTCCGTCAGGGTGTAACCGAAGTTGATTTTCTCTTTTTGATGAGGGGATGAATTGATCAGTTTCAGTATGGTCAATGGAGGAAAGAGATTTTTATATGATAGAAGAATCTTCATTGAAGGGCATCCCTTTAATTGTTATCAACAGGGTTATGAGAAATTCTTTCATTAACATTTTGGATACTGTTCTGAAAAACTTGAAAAAGGATAAAGGATTTATAATAGTTTTTCCTGGAATTCTTGATTCTCATGTCCATTTTAACAACATTGAAAAAATAAAAGAGACAAAGGATTTTTTCACATCCTGCAATATTGAGAGATTCTGTATTGTTAGTCCTGCCAGTTTATCAGGCATCAATTCAAATTCACAGGCACTCTGTTTTAAGGCGACATATCCTTCTGAAACATACATCATGGGAGGGCTTGATTATTCAGGCATAACACGTTATTCAAAGAATGAAATGAGAAAAAATCTTAAACAGCAATTGATAAGAATGCTGGCGATTGGATTTGATGGCGTGAAAATACTTGAGACAAAACCAAATTTTTTCAGGCAGATGCCATTTAAAATTGATGAGCCAGAATATGAGAAGTTTTTTGAGACAGTTGAAGAGGAAAGAGTTCCTATTGTATGGCATGTGGTTGACCCGCCTGAATTCTGGGACCGAAAAAAAATACATCCTGTTGCTTTGAAAAGGGGCTGGGGGTATTTTTCCAAAGGGTATCCTTCGTATGATGAAATCAGACAGAGGGTACATCGTGTTCTTTCAAAATTTTCGAATTTAAAGATAATTTTTGCACATTTTTACTTTCTTTCTCAAAATCTTGATGAGGCAGTAGAGGTGCTTGAAAAATTTATGTCGGTAAATTTTGACATTACACCAGGCGCTGAAATGTATGTGAATTTTTCTTCCATGCCAGATGAAGCAAGAAAGTTTTTTATTAAATATCAGGACAGAATTGTGTTTGGAACAGACATAAGTGTCGGCAGACAATTTGATAGAAAAGGCGCAGGAGAAAAGATAGCGTTTATGAGAAAATTTCTTGAAACAGACGATGAATTTTACATGCCAGAAGGTGATATCAATTTTCTTTCAGAGACAGATAGAATTATAAGAGGAATAAAATTGCCAGTGTCTGTTCTTGAGAAAATTTACGAAAAGAATTTTCATCGTATCGTGGGGAAAAAACCAGCACCCATTGATATGGAAAAAGCGTTACAGGAGTGCGATAGAATTGGTGATATCCTTGCCAGGCAATTTAATGTCAGGGAAAATCAAAATTCTGGATACATGGCACAAAAGTACCTTGAAAAAATCAGGAGAAAAAGATGAACTGGAAAATAGAACTCATTACAGCCATGATTCTGATGTGCAGCGTGTTGTCAACATTTGAATTGAAGGCGCAGGGACTGGCTGTTGGCAGGCACTTTATTTTTCAAACAAATGGTGGCGAAACTTATGTGATGCCACCTTACAAAGGGGCAACATTCAGGGTGATACCTGTTGAAGATGGTATTACAAAAATTCAGGTGAAATATCTCAGCGATAACCCAAAAGAAAACAGAGGTCCTTTTTCTTTTGCAATTGACCGGAAAAATCTGTACTGGGAAAGCGGTCTGGATGGCGGTCTTTTTTTCCCTTCGTTTCTCAATCACACGGTTGAGGTGAAAAGTGACAAAAACATTATGATTTTTCTGAATTTTGGTGGGCATTATCTAAGGAATCCTCATGGAGGGTATGCTGTACCGAGTGTTGATGGTTCAGGAAAAATATTTTATGCCTGGCTCGTCACTTCTGAGGACCCACAAACAAAAAAGCCCCAGGATAATGCATGTGTGAGGATTATTGCTCCTGAACCAGACACTGTCGTAACAATTAAGGGAATAGAAGACAAAAGAGCGTTTGGAAAACTGGCTGAGAAAGAAGAAACAAGGATTGAGTTGAAGGATAAGAAATTTATTGAAATCAATTATGGGAATGCATGGGGATTTAGAGAAATAACATCCACAAAACCAATTTTTGTTTATGTTACACCATCTTCTCTTAACAATTTTACGATGTTGCATCCAACCTATGAATCCGGAAAGGAAAAATACACTGGAAAAGAATTTTATGGGGGAATAAATCCATATCCAAACAATAATTTTTATCCCTGCATCGTCATAACATGCATTGACGACAGCGCAGATGTTTATCTGGAAGAAATGGACGACGATGGTGTGGTCGTGAAAAAAACACAGGCATCAAAAACCCTGAAGCAGGGAGAAGAGTACATTTTCTATCTTGCGTCAGGGGTTCCATGGTACCACATTGTTTCAACAGGCGATATATGCGCCTACACTTCACGAGCAATGCTGAATGGGAATGCGTACACAAGGGATACTCTGTTTTTGCCTGATGTCAATGGTGTATTCTGCGGAACTGACTTCATTGCAAACATTGGAATGGAAACTCTTGTATATTCTTCAAAACCAGATTGTGAGTTAACTGTATACAGTTTTGATGGACAATTCGCGCCTTTCAAAATGCAACTTGAAAAGGGATATTCACTGCTTGGATGTCCGAGGGTTTATGGCGAAAAACAGTATCTTATTTCATTTTCAAGTCCGGGTCTTGTCCAGTTCAATTCTGCATACTCCATGAGTTATGCGATGCCTGTTGATGGTCCTGTGGCATCAGTGTATCTTGGTTCTGAAAAAGTAAAAAGGGTTCAGGCGCCTGCACAGAATAGACCTGTGGTTGTGAAAAAGGTGGATAACGAATATACAGGTCTTTCAGTTGAGCAAAAAATTTCAAGGTTTAAAAATGAATACCTGATGAAGAAAAAACCAGTAAAAATTGTTGGATTTGGAGATTCTGTGACACAGAGCGCAAGGGTAAGTGGCGCTGAAACATTTTATCAGATATTTACAAAACAATTGAAAGAAAAATACGGATATGACAGTATTACTGCAGTGAACAGAGGTATCGGCGGTAACAATGTTTTCCATGCGTTAAGCAGAATCAGGGAAGATGTGGTTGCTGAACACCCCCAGATTGTCTTTGTCATGTTTGGAGTAAATGACGGTTACAGGGGAATGAACATGGATGTTTATGAAAAGAATATGAGGAAAATTATTGAGATTCTGGAAAATGAGACAGATGCCCTGATTATACTTCTGGGTCCAACTCCATTGACCACCAGCAAAGATGCCTTAAGGGACTATGATAAAACTGTGGAAAAATTGGGCAAAGAGAAAAAAATTCCATATCTGAGTATGCACGAAGTTTTGATGAAAGACCCAGAATGGGATAAGAAACTTTACACTGATTTCTGCCATCCAGGACCACAGGGACATAAAATGATGGCAGAAGGAATCTGGAAATTTTTCGAAGGAGGAAAATGAAACCGATAAATCCAGTAAAGAAAGACGATGGTCTTTATTTTGCTGACATGAGCAAATGCTATCCTTCTTCAGCGATTTCTGAAAAAAGGGGCAGAAAAAACTGGAGAAAATTTCATTATGAAACAGAAAAAATGGCAGGTGTGTTACTTGTTTCCTGTTATGGTGTGAACCCGCCAGTATTGAGTTTACCTGTAAAAGGCAGAGGTAGATACAAAATTTTCGTGGGACTTTACGGAGAATTCGGATTTTATGCTGGTATACGGATTAAACTGAAGAAAGATTATTGCTTTCATCATCTTGTTTCGTGGAATTCCCTTTCAAAGGGAGCTGTTATTAATGAGGTGTTCTGGAAAGAAGCAGAAATGATTGACGAAGTGATTGAAATTGCGGCTTACAGCAAAAAAGATGAAGATAGAATTACCTCAGGTATTGCATACATCAGGCTTGTGCCTGCTGAAAAAAAGATTGCATCGGACAGAAAACCAGACATATATCTTGCGGCATTCAATGATGCTTATTCTTTCATCTATTATCACAGACCCGTAACAAAAAAGGAAATCCAGGAACAGATAGAGGTTTTTCGCGATACACCTTTTAAAAAAATCTACTGGGGAATGGGTGCTGGAGATGTTGCCACATATCCAACCAATGTTGGTTCAAGAGCGAATATTGATCTTGATGTATATCCAAGGATTGGGGACAGAAATTATGCAGAAAGTTGTAGGATTTTGAGAAACAAAAACCTTGACATTTTGAAGATAGCCATAGAACATGCAAAGAAGATAGGGCTTGAATTTCATGTCTATCACAGGCTGGGATTTGTAGCAGGACAGCCACCCTGGGAAGAAATGATGTATTCAAAGTTTTTTTATGAGAATCAGAGATTTTTATGCTATGACAGAGATGGAACAAAAATTTCACGGTTAAGTTATGCGTATCTTGAAGTGCAGCAACACTGTATAAACCTTTATAAGGAAGTCGCTTCTTACGGAATTGATGGGATAAACTTTGCCTTTCACAGAGGTGTACCACTTGTTCTTTTTGAGAAACCGGTTGTGGAAGGGTTTAAGAGCAGATATGGAGAAGACCCGAGAAAAGTACCTGATACAGACCAGCGTCTTTTTGAGTTCAGAAGCAGTATTATTACAGGCTATATGGAAAGGGTGAGAAAGGAATTTCCCGGACTCGAACTTACTGCGACTGTTTTGATAAACGAAGCTAATAACAGATTTTATAATCTTGACATAAAGAACTGGATTGACAGCAGGACTATAGATGTTCTTATTCCTTATGGCCAGGACAGGGAGATTGCCCATAAAGGCGTGATTGACATGGAGTATTTCTCAAAACTTACAAAGGGGACTTCCTGCCAGTTGTGTCCTGAATTGCGGCAAGTAAGGTCCTGGATGACATCAGAACAACATTACATTGATATTGCAGAGTATTTTTATAAATACAATATTGATGGTATCTGTTTCTGGGACATCGAAACAAGATTTATATTTCCGAGGGAATGGAGAATTATTAATGAGTTGTGCCGGAAAAAGGGATTGAAAAACAGGGTCAACAGGGTGAAAAATGATTTCAGGGATATCCCCTTAAAAACCCTGAATGGATACGCAGCAAATAGATATCCGTTCTGGTGGTCATATTAGTGGTTTAAAGTGAGGAGTAATGCATATTTGCATAGACCTTCATTACGATGTCCCGCTTGATTTTTTTTACAGACACCAGAACGGAGAAAAAAATATTTTTTCAAAATATCACTTGGAAAAAATTCAACAGGGTGGGGTGAACTGTTTTATTGCACCTATTTATGTGGAGCCCTGGTTCAAACCGGATAAAGCCCTGAGAAGGGGAATGGAAACCCTTGAAATAATTCTTGAAGAAATTGAAAATACACGGCAACTGGTGAAAATCGAGAAGTTTGATGATTTTAAGCAGTTACAGGACGCAGAAAAAATTGGTATTATCATTGGAGTGGAAGGTGGAGAAATTATTGAGGATAGTTTTTATCTTCTTGACGTTTACTACAGGCTTGGCGTGCGTTGCTTTGGTTTTGTACATGGAGAACCAAATCTTGTTGCGGATGCAGGTTCGTTTAAGAATTCAAAAGGTGGTATCTTTGAGTTCGGGAGAAAATTAATTAAACAACTGGAAAATAGGGGATGGATTATAGACGGAGCGCATCTGCCATCATATGGACTTGACCAACTTATTGAAATTGCGACAAAACCATTTTTGATATCTCATACCCTGCTTGAAAATCCTGGGAGAAATGTGGGCCTGTCCAGAAGTCAGGTAGAAAAGCTTGCTGAAAAAGGATGTCTCATTGGTCTGGCTGCGCTTAATATTCATCAGGAAAATGAGGAAATGGGTGCTGTGCCTGATATTCATGAATATGTGAAATGTCTGAATTACATAAAAAATATTACTGGTTCAGTTGACTGTATTGGACTTGGTTTTGACTTCTATGATTTTCTGGATGCGGGTTTTATAAAGAGGAGATACCCTGGTCTCGTTTTTGACAGAGTTGAAGGTCTTGAAGGAATTCAGGATACAAAGAACCTGTTTCCCTTGCTGGAAAACTCGGGTTATTCACAGACAGACATTGAACAGATAAAGGGGAAAAATTTCATCAATCTTGTCAGAAAATTGTGGACAACAGGAGTACAAAATGAAAAAAATTAGCTTGATTGGCGTATGTTTCCTTGTTTCTGTTGCTCAATTGTTATGCCAGCAACAAAATATGCAGGACAAAACAATCAATACATATGTTGCGGTGAAAATCAAAGAAAAAATCAATATTGACGGACGACTTACTGAGAATGCATGGAAATTTGCAACACCAGTCACATTTAAGGAAATGAAAAATGGCAGTGAACCTGAATATCGTACCACTGCCAGAATACTCTGGGATGATGAATTTTTGTACATTGGAATGGAGATTGAGGATGCTGATATCTGGGCGAGAGCATCATTGAAAGATAGTGAATGCCCAGAGGATTATGCAAAAAGGGTGAATATCCACAGATATATGAAAGACCCTGAGTGGCACAGACTGGAATGTGACATCATGACCTTTGATAATTTTGTGAAAGTGTTTCTTGATCCTGATGCAGATAACGAAAATTATATCGAATTTCACCTTAATGTAGTGAATAATTTGTTTGACGCCTGGTATAAAGAAGGACTGAAACCTGGCGAGATATATCTTGAGTCGCCTCATGTGACATGGACATGTCCGAAACTTACCAGTGCCACATTTATCAGGGGTACACTGAATGCACCTCACGACGTTGATGAAGGATGGAGTTTTGAAATGGCAATACCATGGTCTGGTTTGAAGCCGCTTGTAAAAGGTAATTGTCCGCCAGAAGAACAGGACGTATGGGGGATACTTCTGGGCAGGGTACATCGTGACTATTCCTGGTCTCCTGACAGATTTTACTGGACATGGCCTGTGGTTGGTGACTATGTTTGCCACAACCCATCACTGTACGGGAAACTTGTGTTTTTAGAGAAACCTGTCAGATGGAAGACAGAAGAAAAAAAGGTTGAGAAAAACCCTTTGAAAAAACATGCAATATTGTTTGCAAGCGGAGGTGGAATACCAGAAGAAGTCATACCAGGGGCAAAACAGATAGGTGCAAAAGGTTTTCTGTGTTCAGCATATCCTGTTTCACAGTTGAAAAAATACATTGACGCTGGGAAAAAATATGGTGTGGAAATTTTTGCTAACATATCTCTCGCAGATGTCAATGTGTGGAGAGAAAGAAATCCAGGAACCGATATTCCCCTTCAACGAATGAGCGAAGAAGAAACCCGGACGCTGGAATATTTAATAAAAGACAGCAACAACATTTTTTCAACCAATTACCAGTGGGGCGAAGAACCAAAAGGGAAAAAGGTAGAAGTTCTTACGCAGAATTTATTATGTTTTCATGATGAAAGGGTGATAAAATTTTTCAAGGACCGGATTAAAGAAGTTCTTGATGTTGAAGGTCTCACAGGTATCAGTTTTGATTTTTTCGGATATCAAAATTATCAATGTTGCAGGTGTGATATTTCAGAAAAACTTTTTCAGCAACACAGAAAAAATTACTCAGATATTGATGATAAAAAAGCAAGGGAAAAATTTTCTCTTGACACACTTGTTTCTTTTTATAATGAACTTGGCGATTATGCAAGGTCCATCAAACCCGATGTCAAAATTATCACTCATATTTACCCTGTTTTTCTACCAGACCCATTTTACGGAAACAGACTTGACATTGATTACTGTGCTCAGACAGTGGCATGGTTTTTACCATGGAATCTGGCGAGGGTGGCGAGATATACGAGGACTATCAAAGAAAATGAAAAACAATTTTTTCAAAGGTCAAATGCTGTCGCCATGATTGGATATTATTACCAGAGAGAAATGTTTCCAACAAAGACACCGCAACAGATTGAAAAGGAACTTAGAACAATCTTTGAGAATGGTTGCAATATCGTTCTCGTGCACTGTATCAATGATGTTCTGAAAAGTCCTGATGTCAAAAAGATTTTTTCACAATACTTTAAAGGGAAATGAACATGAGATTATTTTGTTTTTTTACATTTTTATTCCTGGTAGCAGGGGCATCGTCAGAAAGTTTCATAAATGTTCCACTGTTTGATAAGGCGCCAAAAATAGATGGCAATCTGAATGATGATTGCTGGAAGAATGCATTTATTGTTGACAGAATCCAGCCAGTTGATGGAAATCAAAAGTTAAGAGACAACTGGAAGGTATTGATTGGTTGCGACAGTACTGCCATTTATATTGGAATAGACGCAGATGTTTCTCAGCCCGAGAGGATTGTGAGTGTAATAGAGAAAAGAGATGACAGGGTCTGGAAGGATGATTGTTTTGAAATGATGATTAACCTTGGAGAGAAAGACAGTTACACGCAATTATTGATGAATACACGTTCAGTGAGATGTGACCTGATTCATTTTCTTCATTCCAGTGTTGCTGAACCGCAGAATTTTGATGGAGATTGGTCTGGAGCATGTCAGGTCATGGGAAATAAGATATTTGCAGAATTTAAAATACCTTATTCAATGTTTGCCCTTTACGGTAAAAAAGATAATGACTTTCGTATTAATATCTGCAGAGAAAACAAGAATCAAAATGAGTATTCTTCAATATCAGGCACATTCCATGAAATAGAGAAATTTCCTATTCTAAAAAATTTGCCTGTACCTGACATCCTGAAACAGGTGAAAATTTCTGATGTGAAATGGTCAACATTCTATGGACCAAACATTGTAAGGGCGACCATTACAAATTCTACTGGAAAAATCCTGAAATATGCAGTTGAAATAATTGACAGAACCGGTTATGTTGCGGATGTAAAAAACACTGGAAGGATAGACAGCGATGATTCAGTGGAAATTGTAAAAAAATATGTTATTGGAGGCCCTGCTGGAGAACGGGAAATAAGTATGCGTCTCATTGATATGACAACTGGTCAGGTTCTGAAGACAGTAAACAGGGTTTTTCAGTTAGAACCACCAATTTTTGCATACACAGACAGATATTTCTATGATGAGAACGATGAAAAAATGGAAGTAAGGATTAAGGCGAATGTTTCTCCTGAAATTTTAAAAGACGCCCGTGTAAAAATCTTTCTTCAGAAAGGGAAAGAAAAAATTCTCCTGTGGCAGAAAAAGACATTACAGCCAGAAATGTCAGCAATGATTGATATCAAAAATATGAACTCTGGAATCAGTATACTCGTCATACAGATGGAATACGGGAAAACAAAGGAGATTACAACAACTGTTGTTAGAAAAGGTAAAGGACCTTTTTACAACGAGGAGGCAAAATGAGAGGTTTTCAAAGATTGCAGGTGTTTTTAATAATGTTGATGGTCATATTGGTTACAATTCCTGTTTCTGGACAGACAAAATGGTGGAATAATCAATGGAATTTCAGGTCAGCCGTACAAC
>DAONMJ010000015.1:1410-3237 GCA_035392545.1 bacterium | reverse complement strand
TCTGGACAGACAAAATGGTGGAATAATCAATGGAATTTCAGGTCAGCCGTACAACAGGATATACAGCCAGTAATGCCGGAATTGTATGCGGCAAAGATTGACTTCACATCTTTGCTTGATAAGATTTCCCCAGAGAACAGGAAACTTGATATTTCTTCAATCAGGGTGATTGGAGTGAAAAAAGACGGGACTTTTGCAGAGGTAAAATTCAATTTTGTTCCGCGTCCAGATTTTGACGAAGAAAAAAACGCTCGTGGAATTATTGTATGGGAAAAGGGGCTGGATATTGAAAGGTATTATGTATATTTTGATGTAGCCGGCGTAAAAGGAAAACCAGTATCACAGTATAAATCAAACCTTGACATCAATCTTCTTTCAGGAGGAAGTTTTGATAATGGACAGGGTGAATTCAAATCCTGGGGAGATACCAGTTTTGACGAAAACACCGGTTATATAAAAAAGGGTTCAATGAAGATGAGGAAGAAAAAGGATGCTGATGATTCAAGTTATATTTTCAGTGCTTTCCTTCCAGCAGAACCTGACACAATGTATGACCTCATATTTTTCGGGAAAAGCGATGCTGAAGAAGGTAGCAATTTTGCCATTGTTGCTTATGTGAATTACTATGACGAAAATAACAAATACATTGATAGAAAGGGTGCAAGACTGGAGGTAAGGGGGACATTTGACTGGACGCCGTACACAATGAGCGTAAAGACCCCTGCAAAAGCAAAGAAAATTGCGGTGCATATTCAAACATATCAGGAAACAGGATATGTATGGGTGGATGATATCAGAATCAGTCCCCATGTGGAATACATCATTGACAGCGTTGAAAAACAATCAGGCCAGGTTCAATCAATGACAGGTTCAAAGATTCCATTTGATTTTGTTGAAATCAAATATCCTGATTTTTATAAACCAGAGGCAAAAATTGACCCTGAAGAACACAAAACAGGGTTTTTTCTCTGGGAAAGCAGACCTGAAAACATCATTTACCCTTATACCAAGGCGCCAGAAATAAGAAAAAAAGAAATCAGGGCATGGGGTTGTGCCGGCGAAATACTTGCAAGGAATTTTTGTATAAGACCGTTTGTTGAATTTGATGCCATACAGATGGAAATAACAGGCGACTTAAAAAGTATGGCTGAAATTAGAGAGATGATATATCTTCCAAGAAAATATCTTGGTAACACCTATCATGTGATTCCATTTTATCTTGACAGGGTAAGCGGTAAACTTGAAAAAGGTGTAACAACACAGTATTATCTTACATTTTCAATTCCTGAAAACGCAAAGTCCGGCATATACAATGGTTCTATCAAGATAAAGGCGATAAAGAAAACAAAAGAAGAAGTGTTACTGTCAGTGCCTTTATCCCTGAGGGTTCTTCCAGTTAAATTGCAAAAGCCTGATGATGTGTACTGGGGATTTTTTTATGGAAATCATGACTGGGCAACTGTTTATGGTTCTGATCCGAATAGAAAAGTTTTCTATCCAGAGCAGGAACCATTGATGTTCAGGCATATGGTTCAACATAATGCAAATATGATCGGTATCACAGGATGCCTGCCACCTTATGAAACGAAAGATGGCAAATACAATTTTGATTTTACAAAGGTGGTGAAAGGAAGGGGAATGAGTTCATTGAAGGAAACCCTTGACAATGCAAAGCAAGCAGGGTTTCAATGTGTTCTTATTGACCTGCCGAATGAGGTTTATTTTCACAGCGCTTATTTCGGTGTTCCTTTTATGTCAGAAAAATGGCAGGATTTGTATGTCCAGTTAATACAGGACATCATTAATTTTATCAAAACAAACGGTTAT
>DAONMJ010000015.1:0-1310 GCA_035392545.1 bacterium | reverse complement strand
CTGACTACAGGATAGATAGATTGTACACAGGGTTTTACCAGTACAGGGCAGGTGGCAAGGCAATCGGACAATGGGCGTATATGTGGCCAAAAGGGCCGGATGCCTATGATGATTTCAATCCCAGAAATAGAGGTGGAGCACATGCCGGAGAATATTACGCTTTGCCTTCGCCAGAAGGTCCAAAAGATACCCCTGGACTGGAAGGATTTCGCGATGGCATTTATGACTATATGTACATTTACACCCTTGAGAAAACGATTGAAAATATCAAAAGGTCTGGAAACATGGAGAAAATCAAAGAAGCAGAAGCAATACGGGAAGAGGTGAAGAAAGAAATACTGGATGTAATACCTGTGCAATATAGTCCGAATTTTGTTAGAAAAGAAAGTTTTCAGCCAGATACTCTTGAGGCATGGAGGTGGAACATAGCCCAGAAAATCATGGCGCTTGAAAACCTGAAATAAAATCATGAAAATTATTGATTGTGGAATAGCAATCAAAGGAAAAAAAGGTACTGATTGTCAGAGTTGTCTGTTTCCTGGTTTTTGTGTGCTTCCTTCTGGCCGATGGATTGTAAGTTGCAGGGCAGCACCTGCAAGGAATAATAACTGGAATCAAAGGGTGTTTCTTTCATACTCGGATGACCAGGGAAAAAACTGGAGCGAACCATTTGCTCCGTTCAAACCAGTAGAGTTCAATGGCAAAATTGGTGTTTTTAGAGGAGGATACCTGACATCTCTCGGTAATGATGAAGTGTTTGCCGCACTCCACTGGGTTGACTATACAAATCCTGCTCTGCCTGCATTCAACGAAAAAACAACCGGGGTTCTGGATTGTCTGATTTTTATTTCTAGGTCTTTTGATGGCGGACTGACCTGGTCTCAACCAGAATTTGTTGATACTTTTTGTTATTTCAACTGGCCTGTTCCTGTTACAGGTCCTGCGCTATACATTGAACCGGACTGCCTTGTTTTGCAATTTGAACTGAACAAGCCCTATTACGATTCATCGCCGTGGCAACATGCCTCAATTTTGCTATTCTCCCGAGATAGAGGAAAAACATGGAATCAACCTGTGATTGTGGCAAAAGACCCTGAGAACAAGATTTTTTACTGGGACCAGAGAGCGTCTGTCCTTTCGGATGGCAGTATTTTTGATGTGTTCTGGACTTACAACAATGAAAGCTGTTCTTACTTAAATATTCACGCCCGGTATTCTGCAGATGGCGGAAAGACATGGTCAGAAATATGGGACACAGGAGTATGGGGACAGCCAGGGCATGTTATTTCTCTTCCGGATGGTAAGATAGC
>DAONMJ010000014.1:0-27550 GCA_035392545.1 bacterium | reverse complement strand
ATTGCCGGCGGAGCTTTGACTCTTGAAGAATACCAAGCCAAGAAACAAAAACTGCTCAACGAGAAACTGGATATTGAGCAGAAAATCAGAGATTTTGAACAATCGGGAAATAATTGGCTCGAACCGATGAAAGAAATGATTTTTGAGGCGAAACAAGCCAAAATTCTATTGTCGCAGGGCGACAATTATCAAATCCGGGAATTTCTAAAAAATGTCGGCTCGAACTTTATTTTGAAAGACAAAAAATTCAATTTTGCGCCTAAAATCGGCTGGCGAGTCCTCGCAGAGGGCGAGCCAACAAAGACATTTCCCAACTGGCGGAGGGGGTGGGATTCGAACCCACGTCCCGATTACTCGAGAACACGCTTTCCAAGCGTGCGCACTCGGCCACTATGCGACCCCTCCAGAAAGAAAAATTACTGAGTGGATTGCCTTATGAAGAGTTTAGCCGGCAGTTCATATCCAGCTTTCAATCGTTTTTGAAGGAGATTTTTTGCCCTGCGATTGAGTTTTTCAAAGGGACGATTGCCCTGCTCAAATTCCTGTAACTGTTTTTTTGCTGCCTGCATTCTTCTGTGATAATACTTTTTCAAAAGTCGCTGCTGTTTCTTCATCTATCCCTCCTGTAAAACGCATTTTTGTAAAACATATTTTACTTGAATAGCAGGTCTGGTGTCAAAATCACAATGTACCTGAAGACGACTTTCTGTTAACAATGTCAAACAATTTTCTCACTGGTTCTGTTCTTGAAAGTGTATATTTTTTCAGCCATACGGAAGGAACAAGGGTTCTGTGGGCTTTTTCCCACTGTCTGGCAACTTTTTGCACATTTTTCAATGACCCAAGAAAATGTTTTTTTAAATCCTTTTCTCTGAAAGGGTTGATTCTTTCTGGTTCTCCAGCGAGATGCGCCTGCTGAAGGAAATTTCTTGCGCAAGCAAATGCTGAGTTGCGTAAGGATTGAAGTTGTTCTGATGATTTCCTGCATTCTGAAAAATGAGCAGTTTTTATGCCTTTTTTGTGGCACAACTTCAGCAAAGCATCTGCCCATTCAGAGGCATTGTCCGGCATCTTGCTATCCCATGCAAGTTTTCCAGCAAGCACAAGGGTATCAAGGCTTGCTTCAAGCCCTTCACAGGGGCTTAAAAATGTATTGTACCTGCTCCAGCCAGTTGCAACAACTCCCTTCAATTTTATCTGTGTTGCGTATTTCACCCAGGCAAGCATATTGGCACTTCTTGCATGAATATCAGGAATATCAACGTATGCGCCGTCTGCGCCCTTGAATGCAGAAGCAGCCCAGAGGTTGCAACCGGCTTTCACAAATTTTTCAATGGTATCTCTGGTGACAAACTTGAACGGGTCTATTCCATAACTCCAGCACATTAAATCTGTCTGTTTACCGATGTTTTTCACGTCAGAGATGTCCCATGTTCTTATCATATCGTCCCAGATTATTGGTCTGATGCCTTTTTCATTGAGAAATTGTAAAAGGGGTTCAAGATGATACAGATAAAGAGATGCCTTACCATGTTTTTCAATAAATTTTTTGCAGACGGGGCAATGGCCAAAGGTCCAGACCTCATCTCCGCCAAGATGAAAGTGTTTGATGCCGATATGGGTTAAAAGGACGTCTTTTACCATCTGCAACACTACTTCTTTTGAACCTGTTTTCAGAGGACAAAGGTCACTGACATTATCAGGAATTTCTCGCAGGTGTTTGAAACGTGCCTTTGAAAGCGCATTTTCCATATGCCCAAAACTCTGCACAAGAGGAATTACTTCTATGTTCAGGGATTCTGCTTTTGAAAAAAATTTTTTTACAGTGTTTTCAGAATAGGCGGTGTCATTTTGTAGTTCTGGATACGTTTTCCATGGATACATGTCTTCCCATTCAACAAGCACACAGTTTATCCTTGCTTCAGCACAAAGTTCAAGGAGTTCAACAAGTCTTGAAGGGGTAGGTGGAAGTCCTTTTAAGTCAAGGTGTATCCCCCTGATGGTAATGGCTGGTGTACTGCGGACAAAAAAATCATTGTTCATGTTGCCTCCCGGGTAAAAGACGAATTCCAAAAATAAATCTTCCTGTGTTTTTTTCTGCCCTGTGCGAATAAAACATGGGGGTATTCTCGTATGTGCAGATGCCAGAGGTAAATATATGTTCTTTTTTGACACCTTTTTCAATCAACTGCGACATCACAATACCTTCTAAATCAAGATGCCACCCATCATGATATTTTGAAATAAAACCACTGTATTTTTCTGGAAACTTCTGAATAATTTCATATCCCACTGTGTAACAACGTCCACATATTGAAGGACTGATGCCTGCAACGATTTCTCCACTATTACATCCACATTTTTCAGCCATCTTATCCACAAGTTTTCCACAGATATTCAGAAGGCATCCTTTCCATCCGCTATGGCATACTCCTGCAACGTGTTTTTTGGGTTCATAAAGTACAATGCCAGCGCAATCTGCAAGGGTCACAGCAAGGGTCAGTCCTTCAATATCAGTGAACATGCCGTCACCTTCCATCATTTCCCTGTCAAGAAATTTTCCACAGTGTTGCCTGCTTATGTAGTGAACGCTATCGCCATGGACCTGTTTCAACAATATAAATTCGTCTGTGGGTATTTGTAATCGTGCGGCAGTTAACATTCTATTTTCTCTTATTCTTTCAATGCTGTCATCAGTATTAAAACCCAGGTTGCTTGTTTCAAAGCCCGAGAGGGATATTCCCCCATATCTGGTTGTGCAGAAGTTGAAAACCGGGATTTCGTCAAAAGAAAGAAGGTATGGGAAATACGAATAATTCATCGATTTTCCAGTTTCTTTTCAAACTTTTTTTGCTGTAAAACAAGTGTAATATCAGCCCGTGTTTTTTCAACAATTGCCCTGAGCACATCAACAGTTCTTCTCAATCCTCGGGTAATTACGTCAGGATAGTCAAAGGAACTTGAAAAGTAATACACCTCATCCATCAAAGAAAGGAACTGTTCCATATTTTTGGTGTTATCCTGTCTGATCTGATCAAGGATGTGTCTTCTCAACTCACCCATTGCCTCTGCAATTCCGTGTAAATAACTGATTCTGTCAAACACATCAAAGTCAGGAACAAATAAACTGTTTTCCTTAACGATTCTGTAGAACACAAGTCCCTCAATCAATTCTTTTTCAGCATTATGCACGAACCCAGCATACAAAATTTCAGGAAACCCTGCAAGAATTTTTTTTGCGTTGACAAGGGATGACATTGCTTGTTCAAGCAGTTTTTGGCTTTCTTCAAAATCTCCCTGATGCAATTTTTTTATTGCACGGGCAGAGCACCTGGTAACATCTCTGGAAAGTTTCAATGTCTGTTCCCTTATTTTGTCCTCTGTCTCAAAGAAATCTCTTATGTCTTTTTCTAAGTTTTCTAACATATTCTGTTTCCTGGGGATGTTTTTCATAATATTCCTCCAGTTCTTTCTGTATCTGCGGCACCCGACTGTACGGGATTTTTTTCTCTTTGCCGGCTATGGTTTCGGATTGTTTTCCGTTTTGTCTTTTTTTGAAAATGGCGAGGAATTCCTCAACCTTAAAAACCCTGAACCCAGCGAATTTTGCGCCATTTCTAACCTGATTATCATTTGATACGATAATACTATCTTTTCTTGCGGAAGCAAGTTTTCTGATAATGACATGATCAGCAGATTCATCATGAGACCAGATGATTTTGATACCCGAATGAGATGAAGAGATGTCAGCCCAGCCGTCAAAAACAACTGTAAATTTTACAGAAGGGTGCTTGTTGCAGTATTCTTTTAGAAAAATAATCAGAGACAATCTATCATCAAAAATTTTTTTACCCTGATTCCATAATCTGTGCTTGATAATGTTGTTCCCATCCAGAATATATTGCATATAAATCAGAGTACAGGAAAGTAGTTTTCAAGTTCATACTGGTTGACGCATATCCTGTATTTATCCCATTCGATCTTCTTGTTTTCGATAAATTTTGTAAATATGTGTTCACCAAGCGCGTCTCTGACAAGTTTGCTCTTTTCTGTTTCATGAATCGCTTCTATCAAACTTCCAGGCAGGGTTTCTATACTGTTTTTTGTCTTTTCTTCAGCAGTCATTCCATAAATGTCGATTTCAACAGGTTCTGGCAATTTGAGTTTTTCTTCTATTCCAGTATATCCTGCGGCAAGAATGACTGTAAAGGCAAGGTACATATTGCACGCAGGGTCAGGGCTTCTCAATTCAATGCGGCTTGCGCTTTCCTTGCCTGGTTTATAGATGGGAACGCGAACAAGGGCTGAACGGTTTTTTCTTCCCCAGGAAATATACACAGGGGCTTCAAAACCAGGAACAAGCCGTTTATAAGAATTAACCCACTGATTGCATATGGATGTAATTTCCCTGATGTGTTTCAAAAGACCAGCAGTGTATGACTTTGCAACTGAAGAGAGGTAATTTGGGTCTTTTCCATCAAAAAATGCGTTTTTGCCATCTTTGAAAAGTGACTGGTGAATATGCAGTCCGCTTCCATTATGGCCAAAAAGTGGTTTTGGCATAAATGTTGCATAAATACCATGTTCAGCAGCAACCTGTTTGATCAGCACCTTCAATGTTACCATCATATCAGCCATTTTTAGAGCATCTGCGTACCTTATGTCAATCTCATGTTGACTCGGAGCGACTTCGTGGTGGGTTGCTTCAACATTCATTCCCATCTTTGCGCAGATGGATACAGTTTCATTTCTCACCTGAGAGCCGATGTCTGCAGGGATAAAATCAAAATATGTTGCCTGGTCAATAAGACCAGGATTTTCTTGTGTCTTAAAATAAAAATATTCAAGTTCAGGTCCCACATTCATTGTGTAACCATGTCTTTTAATTTTTCCTAGATACCTTTTCAGCACATACCTTGAATCGCCATCATAAAATTTGCCTTCAGGGGTATAGATAGAGCAGAAAAATCTTACTGTTGGAAGGTTTGCCCATGGTAATACAAGATATGTGTCTGGTTCTGGCTTCAAAACAAGGTCGCTCTCATAGATTCTTGCAAGCCCTTCTATTGATGAGCCATCAAAACCGATTCCTTCATCAAGTGCTTTTTCAAGTTCATCAGTTGTTATTGTAACTGTCTTCAATTGTCCCAGAATATCCACAAACCAGAGTTCTACAAATTGTACCCTGTCAACTTTAACCTGTTTCAAAACTTCGTTGTTGTCCATGTATTACCTCCAATTATCTTACGCAGAACATTTTTGACATAATTATAATAATCTATATTTTTGACACTGGCAAAAAAATTCAATAAGAGTATATTCTGCCGTAAGGCCTGTGGGAATAAGGATAGATAACAGTGAATTCATCATCAAGGATGCTGGATGGTACGACAAAAAAACTGCCGAAGTTTTCAACATATTTTTTTACAGGGGTCATTTCTTCAGCGGTTGCAGTCCTGATGCAAACTTCCTTGCCAGGATTTTTTTCTTTGAATGGACCCCTCACAAAAATTCTTCCTCCATGCATGCCTGTACCGATGAAAAACGAATCAATAAATGGATTATCAAATAGCCCCAGTACTATAATCAATCCTCCTGCTTGATATTCACCGAGAAAAGCGCCGCAATTTCCACCAATAACAATGACAGGAAAATCATTGCCGTATGCCTTCATATGAATACCGGTTCTGTATCCAGCGTTTTTTTTCACATAAATTTCTCCACCTTTCATTGAGTGGCCAGGAATATCTCCAGCATTGCCATGTACGATAATTTTTCCTCCATTCATTGTATTGCCACAGCCATCCTGGACATTTCCGTTAACAATTATTGTCCCTGCTGATAAGAAAGCACCAAGGTCATTGCCTGGAATCCCTGTGATGCGAACTGTAATATTTTTTTCAAGTCCTGCGCAAATAAATCTCTGTCCACAGACATTATTGATTTCAATATCGTCATATCCATCATCAATGGCTGCACGCAAAGTTTTATTCAAAATATTAAAATCCATTTTTGCAGCATCAATCCTTTTTTTCATTTCAAACCTCCATACTTTCTCCAACAACAATATGTTTTCTCACTTCCCTGGGGAGCATTAAAAATCCAAAGGACTCTTCCAGCAAATCCTTTTTGAATGCTGTCACCACAATTTTTTCCCGTATCAACAGATTATAAATCCCAGCCCTGTTGATATTGCCAATTAAGATGCAACCGACAATTCTATTATCATATAAAACAAATTTGCGGTAAAAGTGACTATCTGGTTGATGTTTTTCAAGTATTTCAAAATTTTTTGATTGAGGATTTGTAATCCCAAAAGAAATAGCAGGTAGTTCAAATATCTGAATTGAGTTCATAGGATACAGTCCTGCATACGAAATGTTCTGTCCTGTCATATTGGAGCCAGCAACTTTTCCTGTTTTTGCAGCGACTGGCCAGATTGGAATGAGAGCATTTTTATTTTCAAAAAAATCGGGTGCCTCTGCAACATCTCCTGCTGCAAACACGTCAGAAACATTTGTTTTCAAATTGTTATCCACCACTATTCCACGATTTACTACGATGGGGCTGTTTTTAACAATAGTTGTCGCAGGTCTTACCCCAACAGCAATGATAAGACACTCTGTTTCAATTTGTTTGCCGCTTTTCAGTATCACTCGTTTGATTTTGTTGTTTTCACTTTCAATCCGGATGATAGTATCATTTTTGATAAATTCAGAATTGTGTCTGGCAAGATATGATTGAATGATTTCAGAGCCTTTGACATCCATTGTATTTGGAAGAACCCTGTCAGCCATCTCAATGATTGTTACAGGAATGTTCCTCATCAACAGTCCTTCGGCTGCCTTCAGACCTATGAGACCTGCTCCAAGGATTACACTATTGTCTGGATTGACAGATTCAATGTATTGTGCAAGAGATATGGCATCATTGAGTGAATAAAAAGTGAAAATACCTTCTAATTGGTTTGATAACCCGTCAATCGGCGGAAACCATGGTTTTGCGCCTGTCGCAATCAAAAGTTTTTGATACCTGATTTTCTTCCCTGCAGGAAGTTCAATTGCATGATTGGAACAGTCAAGAGAAATGGCAGGATTATTAATAAGCAGATGCGCCTTCATGTCTGAATAAAAAGATTCATCCCTGAACCTGGTTTGCTGTTGTGAGATTTTTCGCCCAAGAAAGTATGAAATCAATGGTCTTGAGTAATTTTCAAACGGTTCCTCTGAAACCACAAGAATTTCGCCTTTTGAGTCATATTCACGGATACCTTCTATGGCATTGACACCACTGACAGAATTGCCAATAATGAGATAATCAGTCCTGTTCATGGGTCTCCTTTAACACAAGTGCTTCATTTGGACACATTTCAACGCATGCCGGTTTTCCTGTTTCAAGGCAAAAATCGCATTTTGATTTTATTTTGTGAGTATTGATATCAGGAGCAATAACTCCAAACCCACACACCATTACGCACATCCAGCAACCTACGCACAGCTCTTTTCTGTATATGACCCTGCCATCTTTTTTTGTCATTGCTCCAGTGATACAACATTCAACACACAACGCATCATCACAATGCCTGCACTGAAGAGCAAAAGATACATACCCTTTTTCTTCAAAAACAATGGAAGATTCTGGAAGAGGATACTCTCCTTTGAATGCTTTGATAATATTTTTTGTTTTTGAGTGTGCGGTAATACAGGCAATTTCACACAACCGACAACCGATACAGAATTCTTCCTTTGCAACGATTGTATTAATTTTCTTTTGCAAATTTTTTACCATGCCTCTCCCGCGTGTTTGATACCAAGAAGTTCCAGTTCTTTATCATTTAATCCAATGCCACGAAGCTGATCTCTGTTGCCCCTGAGAGATTCAATCGCATTGATTCCCATTCCTCCCATCATTTCTTTAATTTCCAGTGCCCATGCTCTAAGTAAATTGACAAGCCTTCTTTTGCCTATTTCAGGATTCAACCTTCGGGTAAGATATGGGTCCTGTGTTGCTATTCCCCAGTTGCACTTGCCTGTATAGCATTTCTGGCAAATATGGCAACCAAGCGCAACAAGTGTGGCAGTTCCTATGTATACAGCATCAGCTCCCAGGGCAATGGCTTTTACCACATCAGCGCTTGATCTGATACCACCAGCAGCAATAATGGATGCATGGTTTCTTATCCCTTCTTCTCTCAATCTCTGGTCAACTGCAGCGATGGCAATTTCAATCGGGATTCCGACATTGTTTCTGATGACAACCGGCGCTGCTCCTGTACCGCCTCTGAATCCATCGATTGTTACAAAGTCAGCACCTGCTCTTACAATGCCACTTACAATGGGCGCAATATTATGCACGGCGGCAACCTTGACACCAACGGGTTTTTCATAGTTGACGGTTTCTTTTAATGCATAAATCAGTTGTTTTAAATCTTCAATGGAATAAATGTCATGATGTGGAGCAGGCGAGATGGCGTCAGTGCCTTCTGGTATTTTGCGCGCAGCTGAAATTTCAGCGCTTACCTTTTCCCCAGGAAGGTGGCCTCCTATGCCTGGCTTTGCCCCCTGGCCTATCTTTATTTCTATTGCTGCAGCATCTTTTAGGTACTTAGCATCCACGCCGAATCTACCAGATGCAACCTGTACAATCGTTCTTGAAACAAATTTTTTCAAACTTTCAGGCAATCCACCTTCACCTGTATTCCAGTATGTTTTTGCTTCCCATGCAGCGGCAGCAATTGATTTACACGCATTGAGTGAAATTGATCCGTAACTCATTGCAGAAAATAACACGGGTATTTCAGTTTCAAGCAGAACAAATTTATGTTTCTTGTTCTTCACCTGGTCAACGCTATCTGGTTTTCTGCCTATAAAAGTTTTTATTTCCATTGGTTCACGCAATGGGTCTATGGAAGGATTGGTAACCTGTGATGCGTTAAGAACAATATGGTCAAAATAATTAATCCAGGGTCTATCATTGCCCATACCCGTTAGCAGTATTCCGCCAGAATGTGCCTGTTTCATTAAATTTTTGAAATCCACCTCGTTCCAGTTGAAATTCTCACGAATCTGCGAATAACATTTTTCAATGGTCAGAGCACCTGTGGGACATATCTCCTCGCAGAAATGACATCCCACACACTTCCTGTGGTCTGAAATGATTTTCATGAGGTTTTGATCAAAAGAATGGGTATCATTGGCACATACCCTGCAGCATGCCTGGCAGTTGATACAGAGATTTTCATCCCTGATAACTTTAAAATCAGGTACGATTTTTGGAATTGCCATGATTCCCCTTTTCAAAAAAACCGACGGTCATAGCGCCTGCTTCTGGTGTCCAGATGTTGTCAGGATTTTTTTCCATGCTGACAATTGCGGATTCTTCTGAAGCAAGAAAAAAACTATTACCTTTTTCCGCGGCAACAAGAGGTCTTAATTTGATTCTGTCATTGATGCCCAGCATAAAATTACCCCTTGCCACAATGATACTGAAAGGTCCATTGACAAGAGCTGGGCCATATATGATTCTGAGCCATTTCAAAAGGTATCGCTCCTGTTCAGAATAATTGTCTATCTGTATCCAGAATGGCGCTGATATAATATTTCCAATGGTGTCTAAGGATAGGTTGTGTTTTCTAACAAGAAGGTCGAATAGATACGTGATGACTTCAGTATCAGTGAACAGGCAACAGTAATATCCAAAATTTTCAAGATATCTTCTGTTTACACCATAGGAAGATATTTCTCCATTATGAACCACTGACCAATCCAGTAGACCAAATGGATGCGCTCCTCCCCACCATCCAACAGAATTGGTAGGAAACCTGTTGTGCCCTGTCCATAGATATCCTTTGTAATCTTCCAATCTGTAAAAATCTGCTATTTCGGCTGGTTCTCCCACTCCTTTAAAAATTCCCATATCCTTGCCAGAGGAAATTACAAAAGCATCCTGTATATTGTGATTAATCCACATACACACAGAAACAATCAGGTTTTCTTCTTTTTCAGCAGGCGTACTGTTTTTTGTTTGCAAGAAATATCGCCAGAGCAAAGGAGGATTCTTGATTGATTTGATTTTTCTTGTGGGTATTTTTTCTGAAAGTTTCACATGGAAAAAAGTTTTAAAATATTGTTCCACCTGGTCTCTTGCAGTGGCCTGGCTATAAAGCAAATGAAAACACCAATCATTTCTGTAATCAGGATATATGCCATAACCAGCGTAGCCACTGCCGAGACCATTGCCTCTTTCTTTCATCGAGTTGATTGCCCTGAAAATCTTTTCACCTGAAACAGGGCTGCCGTCTTTATTAAATAATCCGGCTATTCCACACCCTGATGGGATGTGAAATTTTCTGTCATCAGAGCACTGGTAGATATTTTTGCAGTTCATACTCTGTCACCTGAATCCTGTAATCTTCCCATTCTTGTTTTTTAATTTTCAAAAACCTGCTAAAAATGTGTTCACCAAGAATTTCCTTTACCAGATGGCTTTGTTCAAGAAGGGAAATTGATTCACCAAGGTTTCCGGGTAAACTTTCTATTCCCATCTGTTTTCGTTCAACTTCAGAAAGATGATAAAGGTTTTTGTCAATTGGATCTTTCAATTGATAATTATTCTTAATACCTGCAAGCCCTGCACCAAGAAGACAGGCAAAGGTTAAATATGGATTGCAGGAAGGGTCGCAGGCTCTGAATTCTGCCCTGGTTGCCTGTTCTTTACCTGGATGGTAATATGGGACCCTGATTAAAGCAGACCTGTTTCTCTGTGACCATGCGATATAAACAGGTGCTTCATATCCTGGCACCAGTCGTTTGTAAGAGTTCACCCATTGTGCAAAGATCGCACATATTTCTTTTGCATGGGTCAGTTGCCCTGCAATGAATTTTTTTGCGACATCCGAAAGATGATACTGGTCTTTTGGATCGAAAAATGAATTTTTGTCATCGGTAAAAAGAGACTGATGGGTATGCATGCCACTTCCATTAACACCAAAAATTGGTTTTGGCATAAAGGTTGCGTAAACGCCGTGCATACTTGCGATTTCCTTAACAACTACCCTGTAGGTAATAACATTGTCAGCCATTTTCAAAGCGTCTTCATATCTCATATCTATTTCGTGTTGAGATGGACCAACCTCATGATGCGAGTATTCAACTTTTATGCCCATGTTTTCAAGAGCAAGCACTGTATCTCTTCGCAGGTCTGATGCAATGTCAAGAGTGGTAAGATCAAAATATCCGCCAGAGTCCAGCGCTTCAGTGGCTCTGTCGTTTTTCAGGTAGAAGAATTCAAGTTCTGGACCAACATAGTAATGGGAGAATCCGGATTCCTTCATTTTCCTGATTATCTTTTTAAGGACAAACCGTGGGTCTCCCTCGTATGGTTTTCCGCCGGGTTGCATGACATCACATATCATTCTTGCGACAGCATGTTCTTTTGGCCTCCATGGAAGTATCGCAAACGTTGAAGGGTCAGGCATCGCAATCATATCTGATTCCTCAATTCTTTGATAGCCGGTGATTGACGAGCCATCAAACCCCATCCCATTTTCCAGGGCTCCTTCAAGCTCTCTGTTTGTGATTGCAAAACTCTTTACCTGTCCAAGAAGGTCAGTGAACCACAGCCTGACAAACTTTACATCATTTTCCTTCACAATCTTCAATACATCTTTTGCCGTCATTTAACCCCCCTTTCTGTTAAAATAAAAAAGTCCTTTCCGGCACTCGACGCCGAAAAGGACTTCAGTGTCCAACCTTCGCACAGCTTCGTACGAATCAAATTTTATTATGATAATACCACAACTTTTTTTCTGTCAAATCTATATCAGATCAGAAGCAAGAATAATGGCTTCGGCTATTTCCTTCATTGTTTTGCGCCTGTCCATGCTGTACTTTCTGAGTTTCCTGTATGCCTCTTCTTCAGTAAGGTTTTCCTTTTTCATCAGAATCCCTTTTGCTCTTTCAACAAGTTTTCTTGTTTCAAGTTCCTCCTGAATGACCTTGCTTTTCACCAGTAATTCTGCATTTTCAATTGCCACTGCTGCCTGATTTGCGATTGTGGTCAAGATTTTGATTTCTGCCTCTGTAAAATCATGCGGTTGTGAGGTGTAGCAGTTGATGACTCCGATTACACGATTTTTGATTGCAAGTGGCACACACAGAAGAGAGCAGAGACCCTCTTTTACAGCAATGTCCCTGTATTTATATTCTTCTTCCTTTGTAACATCTTTCACAACAATAGATCTGTTTTCTTTCACGACTTTTCCAGCAATGCCTTCGCCTATACTTAATGGTGGTTTTTTATTATATTCTTCACTGACACTCTGTGTCGCTCTGATATGAAGTTTTTTTGTTTTTTCATCAAGCAAAAGTATGGAACAGATGTTTGAACCCATCAGTTCCGCAGTGACAAGCACTATGAGTTTAAGAATATCTTCAAGGTACAAATCAGAGGTAATCGCTTTGCTGATTTTTGTTAATGCTTCCAGTTGTTCCTGAAGGTTTTTTCTTTCCATAGGATGTGCGCCTTTTTGTGATAATTTATAATTTTTTTAGAAAGAACTGTCAAGTTTCCAGCATCTGATGATATTGTTTAATATCTTTCACCTGCATCTGATGTTCCCTTAATTTTTTTATCGCAAGCAACGTTGCATGTGCTGCCCTTACTGTTGTGATGAGAGGAATGTTTCTATGTATTGCTATTGTCCTGATAGAAATAATGTCCATTTTTGGCCTTGTACCTGATGGAGTATTGATAATCATTTGAATCTGATTGTTTTTTATCAAGTCAATGACATTGGGTCTTACTGATTCATAAATCTTGCCAATGATTGTTACACTAAGACCTTTTTCAGACAAAAATTTTCCTGTTCCAGCAGTTGCAATAACGTGAAACCCGAGTTCAACAAAGCCCTTTGCAACAGGATAAATCAAATCTTTGTGTCTGTCCTGAACACTGATGAAAATATTTCCATTGACTGGTAGATTCTGGCCTGCTGCCAGCTGACTTTTTGCATACGCCATTTCAAAACTCTCATCAATACCAATTACTTCTCCAGTTGATTTCATTTCAGGGCCTAAAACAGCATCCACACCAGCAAATCTATTAAATGGAAACACAGATTCTTTGACAGCAAAATAAGTAAGATGAACTTCCTTTGTAAATTGCAATTTTTTTAAACTCATACCCATCATAATTTTTGTTGCAAGCTTTGCAAGAGGGATTCCTGTGACCTTGCTTACAAACGGTACTGTTCTTGAAGCCCTGGGATTTACCTCAAGAATATAAATATTATCATCCTTCACAGCAAATTGAATGTTCAATAGCCCCACAACATTCAGAGATAAGGCAAGTTTTTTTGTTGCCTGTTTTATTTCATTGATTATTTTTTCCTTTAAAGCATATGGTGGAAGTACCATTGCGCTGTCTCCAGAGTGAATGCCTGCCTGTTCCACATGCTCCATCACGCCGCCTATCACGCATGTTTTTCCATCGCATATTGCATCAACATCCACCTCAGCGGCATCCTCAAGAAATTTGTCTATCAACACAGGATGTTCTGGTGAAACCTCAATGGCTTTTTCCATAAACGTTTGAAGCATGTCATCATCATAGACAACTTGCATCGCCCTTCCACCCAGTACATACGATGGCCTTACAAGCACAGGGTATCCAAGTTCATGAGCAATTTTTAATGCATCTCTTTTGTTTCTGGCAGTACCACTTGCGGGTTGCATAAGATCCAGCGCATCAAGGAGTTTTTTGAATTTTTTTCTATCTTCTGCAATATCTATGGCGTCCGGGCTTGTACCAAGAATTTTTACGCCTGCTTTTTTCAAAGTAATTGCAAGTTTCAAAGGAGTTTGCCCTCCGAACTGCAGTATGACACCATAAGGTTTTTCTTTCTCAATAATATTCAAAACATCTTCAAATATCAGCGGTTCAAAGTAGAGTTTATCAGAAGTATCATAATCTGTGCTGACAGTTTCAGGATTGCAGTTTACCATAATGCTTTCATAACCAATTTCTTTCAGGGCGAACGAAGCATGAACACAGCAATAGTCAAACTCTATTCCCTGACCAATCCTGTTTGGTCCTGCACCAAGTATTACAACCTTTTTCCTCATATGATTTTTATTATTTCTGGATGCTCGTAAGTTGAATAATAGTACGGTGTATAAGCGACAAATTCGCCCGCGCATGTATCAACGCATTTATATTCAACGTCTATCCCGTATTTTTTTCTTAAGGTTCTTATTTTTTTCTCACTGCAACGCACAATTTTAGCAATATGATTGTCTGAAAATCCAAATTCTTTTGCCTTTTTCAACATTTCATAATTAATTGTTTTACCTTTTTGTTTCTCAATCTTTTTTTCAAATTCAACAATTTCATTGATATTCGAGAGAAACCATCTGTCAATTTTTGTTAGATGATAAATTTCATCAATGGACCAGTTCTGTTTCAGGGCTTGTTTAATATAAAACACCCTTTTTGAATTTGGAATTTTCAATCCTCCCTGAATGTCAAGCGGCAACGAAATATTTTCAAATCCAATGAACTTCTCTTCCATGCTTCTCAGCGCCTTCTGGAACGCTTCCTTAAAAGTCCTGCCAATAGCCATCACTTCACCAACTGATTTCATTGAAGTGGTCAATACATCAGATGCTCCTGGAAATTTTTCAAAATTGAACTTTGGAATTTTCACAACACAATAGTCAATCGCAGGTTCAAAACAGGCAGGTGTCTTTTTTGTTATATCATTGGGTATCTCATCAAGGGTATAACCAATGGCAAGTTTTGTGGCGATTTTTGCGATGGGAAAACCTGTTGCTTTTGAAGCAAGGGCTGAACTTCTTGAAACACGGGGATTCATTTCAATAACAACCATGTCTCCGTTTTCAGGATTGAGCGCAAACTGAATATTTGAACCACCTGTTTCAACGCCAATTTCTCTGATAATGTCAATGGATGCATTTCTCATTTTTTGATATTCTTTGTCAGTCAAGGTCTGCACAGGCGCAACAGTGATACTGTCTCCTGTGTGAACTCCCATCGGGTCAACATTTTCTATAGAACAGATAATCACCACATTGTCCTTCAAATCCCTCATGACTTCTAATTCGTATTCTTTCCAGCCAAGGACTGATTGTTCAACAAGAATTTCTCCAATGAAACTTGCTTTTAATCCAACATCTGCAAATTCTTCAAACTCTTCAATGTTATATGCCACAGAGCCACCGGTTCCACCAAGTGTATAGGCAGGTCTGATGATAGCAGGGAAACCAATTTTTTTTACCACTTCCATTGCTTCTTTCAAACTGCGGGCGATACCGCTTTCAGGCACCTTCAGTCCGATTTTTTCCATTGATTTCTTGAAAAGTTCCCTGCCTTCTGCCTTTTTTATTGCCTGATAATTTGCTCCAATCATTTTGACATTGTTTTTTTCAAGCACTCCGAGTTCATAAAGTTTTGTGGCAAGGTTTAATGCGGTCTGTCCGCCAAGAGTTGGAAGTAAGGCGTCGGGCTTTTCTTTTTCTATGATTTTTTCAAGTATTTCAGGGATAAGAGGTTCAAGATAAATTTTATCTGCCATTTCAGGGTCTGTCATAATGGTTGCGGGATTACTGTTGACAAGGACAACCTTATAGCCCTCTTCTTTCAATGCCTTGCATGCTTGCGAACCCGAATAATCAAATTCGCATGCCTGTCCTATTACAATAGGACCTGAACCTATGAGCAAAATTTTCTCAATGTCTGTTCTTTTTCCCATGTTCAATCATCATATAAAATTTTTCAAGCAAATATCGAGCGTCCTGCGGGCCAGGTGCATCTTCTGGATGAAATTGGACGCTGAATACAGGTAGTTTCTTATGCTGGATACCTTCAAGTGTCTGGTCATTGAGATTGATATGTGTAATTTTAATATCAGGGTCTTTGATTGAATTGATGTCAACACAGAATCCATGATTCTGGACTGTTATTGAAATCCTTCCTGTTTTCAAATCTTTTACAGGATGGTTTGCTCCGTGATGGCCGAATTTTAACTTGTAGGTTTTACCGCCAAAAACCTGCCCAAGAATCTGCTGACCAAGACAGATTCCAAACATTGGATATTTTTCAACAAGGTTTGAAACAGTATTTACTACATATGTTAATGGTTCAGGGTCTCCTGGTCCATTGGAAATTAAAATCCCATCAGGTTTTTCTCTGTCTATTTCTTGATACGGAGCACTGGCAGGATACACAACAACCTGTAAGTTTTTTTCTGCAAGCAATCTCAATGTGTTGTACTTCACCCCGCAGTCAATCACAACAACCTTATATTTTCCCTGATTGTTCCATGTAAAAGGTTGATTTTTGATGACATACTTCACCATATCCCTTCCAACAATAGGCAGAGATTTTTTTACCTTTTCAAGCATCTGTCGTTTGTCCTGCTCTCCAACAAATATACCTGCTTTCTGGGCACCTTTATCTCTGAGCAGTTCTGTGATTTTTCTCGTGTCAACACCTTCTATGCCAGTAATTCCATGTTCATTGAAAATCTGGTCAAGGGATTTCTCAGCCCTCCAGTTTGAGTATATCTTGCTTTTTTCCCTGACAACAAATCCTTCAAGATGAATTTTGTATGATTCTATGTCCTGGCTGTTTACTCCATAATTTCCTATCAGGGGATATGTCATTACGACGATCTGTCCTTTATACGAAGGGTCATACAGGATTTCCTGGTAACCGGTCATACTTGTATTGAAAATCAATTCACCAAATCGTTCACTCTGGCTGCCAAAGGTTTCGCCGGCATATATCGTTCCATCTTCAATGACAAGGTATCCTTTCATTTTTTCAGTTCTCGCCAGGAATTAAATCAGTAAATTTCTTTCAACTACTCACAACCTGAAGGCATTTTTCACAGAGTTGAGGATGCTGGTTTGAACGACCTACAGTTTTGTGGTGTATCCAGCACCTTGCGCACTTTGGAAGACCTGTTTTCTCTGCTGTCACTGCCAGGTTATCTCCATTTTCAATATGGATTTCTGCTATCATCAACAGGTTTGTCAGATATGGATGAAAACTCTCAAGAAATTGCTGGTAGTCAGCATCTGCTTTCACAAAGATTGATGCCTCAAGGCTGCTTCCAATGTTTCCTGCTGCCCTCTGCTGTTCAATTTGTTTGAGAATCAATTTCCTGAATTCAAAAAATTTCTGCCATCGTTCAAGCAAAAGATTATCAGGTTCTTTTGTTTCAGGCCATTGTTCAAGAAACACGCTTTCCTGTTTCTTTTCCGGCATAAAAGAATATGCTTCCTCACATGTAAAAGAAAGAACCGGCGCAAGCATGACAATCAGCCCATTTAATATTTCATAAAGTACCTTCTGGGCTGCTTTCCTTGATGTGGAATTTTTTCCGTGTGTGTATAATCTATCCTTGAGGTAGTCCAGATAAAACGAAGACATGTCAATATTACAGAAATCAAAGATTTCATTGATTCCCTTGTGAAACAGACAATCCTGGTAATATTGTGTCACGACATTGACCAGACGATGAAAGTTTTCCATTGCCCATCTGTCAACCTCAAGAAGTTCACTATCCTGAATCTGAAATGTTGAATCATAATCAGAAAGGTTACCAAGCATGAACCTCATCGTATTGCGAAATGTTCTATACACAATGACAAGATGGTCAATAATTTTCTGGGAAATTCTCATATCCTGCTGGTAATTTTCACTCACAACCCATAACCTCAAAATGTCAGCGCCATATTTATTGATAATCTGGTCTGGAGTAATCACATTTCCAAGGGATTTTGACATCTTTCTTCCTTCAGCATCAACAACAAATCCATGCGTGAGCACTGTTTTGAAAGGAGCGTGTTTTTCAATGGCGCAGGAAGTGATGAGAGATGTCTGAAACCATCCCCTGTGCTGGTCGCTTCCTTCAAGATACAAATCACATGGCCATTTCAGATGTGGCTGGTTTTTCAACACAGCAAGATGACTGACCCCTGAATCAAACCAGACATCAAGAATATCTTTTTCTTTTACAAATGGCCCATTCTGTTTGCAACCGGGGCAGGTGAAATTTTCAGGCAGGAGTTCCTCAACTGGTTTTTCAAACCAGACATCTGAACCAGATTTTTCAACCAGAGAAGCAACCTTATTGATTGTTTCCTGATTGCAAATTGCAGTGCCACATCGTTCACAGTAAAAAACTGGAAGAGCCACGCCCCACAATCTCTGTCTTGACAGGCACCAGTCTGGTCTTAAAGCAACCATGCTTGATATTCTTGATAAACCTTCTTCTGGAATCCATTTTGTTTTTTGGATTTCACCCTGCAATACATCTCGTAAATTCTGATGGTCAATTTTTAAAAACCATTGCTTTGTTGCCCTGAAAATCACTGGTTTTTTACATCGCCAGCAATGTGGATATGAATGCTGGTAATTTTCACTGTGCAGAATAATACTTTTTTTCGTTAAACTGTCAACGATGATAGGGTCTGCTTCAAACACAAGCAAACCCTTCCATTCTGGAACATCGTCTGTAAATCTTCCTCTTTCATCCACAGGAGAAATAACAGGAAGATTGTATTTCAAGCCAGTTTGATAGTCCTCTTCACCGTGTCCTGTTGCAGTATGCACGCAACCTGTACCTTCCTGGTCAGAGACATAATCAGCAAGCACCACAGGGCTATCCCTCTCCACAAATGGATGGTTGCACACTGTATTTTCAAGATGCTTGCCTTTGAACGTTGCAATTTTTTCGCATGTCCAGTTCAATTTCTCACAGACAGTATCAACAAGGGTTGTTGCGAGAACAAAATGACCTGCCTGTGTTTTGATCAGGCAGTAGTCAAGTTGAGGATGAACAGCAATCGCTACATTTGCGGGTAGTGTCCATGGTGTTGTTGTCCAGATCAGGAAAAAACTATCATCAGGTACCTGCCCTGCAGAAAATGTTTTCACAGGAAATTTTACATACACTGATGGGCTTGTTTCATCCCAGTATTCAACCTCTGCTTCAGCAAGGGCTGTCTGACAGTGCCAGCACCAGTATATTGGCTTAAATCTTTGAATGATGTATCTACTGGTAAAGAGTTGTCCGAAACTTTCAACAATCGTTTTTTCATACAAAGGGTTTAACGTAAGATATGGATGGTCCCAGTCTCCAAACACGCCAAGTCGCTTGAATTCATCCCTTTGAATTGCCATAAATTTCATTGCGTAATCATGCGCCTTTTTTCTGAAAGAAACGATGTCAACAGCATTTTTGTCCTTCAATTTCATCTGCTGGAAAACCTGGTGTTCAATCGGCATTCCATGACAGTCCCAGCCAGGGACATAAGGCGAGAAAAATCCCTGCAATGATTTGAATTTTACAACAGTATCTTTGAGAATCTTGTTTAATGCTGTGCCAATGTGGATGTGTCCATTGGCATACGGGGGACCATCATGAAGAACAAAACTTTGATTATCTTTATTTTTTTCAAGAAGTTTTTTGTAAATATCAAGATGTTTCCATTTTTCAAGAAATTCTGGTTCCCTTTTTGCAAGGTCTGCTTTCATGGGAAAACCAGTTTTTGGAAGCAGAACAGTTTCAGAATAATTGTTTTCAGACATTTTATTTTTCACCTTTCAGTTTTTTTACCAGTATCGCTACCCTTTTTCCTGAATTTCTGCATTCTTTTAATGTTTTTTCATCAGGTCCACCGATAGCCACAGGTCCATAATGTCCACCCTCGGTTGTTCCCTGGACAATCATTCCATGAATCAACATCATGCTGATGATGGAAAGAATGGTTGTTTCATTACCACCAGCAATATTGGCTGATGAAGTAAATGCAGCGCCCACTTTACCAACCATTTTTCCATAAAATTTTACTGATTCGTCAAACAGTTTTTTTATTTCCCAGGCAGGTCCACCGAAATATGTTGGTGAACCAGCGATGATGCCGTCGTAATTCAAAAGTTCCTCTGGTTCTGTTTCTTCGACTTTTTTCACAACAACCTCAACATTCTCTTCAAGGACTCCCTTTTTTATTTCCTGTGCCATTTTTTCAGTGTTACCTGTTCTGGAATAATAGACAATAAGAATTTTTGCCATATGCCACCTCCTGTTAGCAAAAACATTGAGATATATTATACAATCAAAACGCCAGGGAATGAAACATTATGAAAGCAGGATCATTTCGTATTCCTTTATCAGTGGTACTGTGAATGAGAGTTTTCCTTTCTGAAATGTTGCTGGTAGCGATTTCCCTGATGATAGAGAAAGTGCCTTTTTCCTGTCTGTTTTTACTGAAACAAAAATATCATGAAGCGGAATAATTCTGTCCATAGGTCTTTTCATATCAGATGTTACATTGACAAGATGAAGAATCTGAAATTTTTCATTTTTTCTTAATTCTATCGCTAAACTTCCAGGTGCATCAGTTTCAATCTGCAGTCCCCCTGATATGAACATCTTTATCAATGAATGCACCAGTTTTTTATGAAAATCAATATGAAACCGATTGAAACTTTCAAACATTGCTGAAGGAAAATAAACAACACTGCCTTTTCCTCTTTCAGTTACGATGAGCGCAGGATAGTTGCTGATACCCTGCGGTTGTCTGTATGTTAGATTTATAGGGTTGAGAAACTTTGCAAGTACTCTGGCATCCTCTGTGGGGTGTATCGCAAGGGCGTTCATTGGCCTCGGAATGAGGACGTCCCTTTCTATATTTCCAATGTTTTCAGTTAACATCATATACTCCTCAATTCTTGATGGTCTGAAAACACCGCAGATTTGTTTTATTCCAAGAAAATCAAGCCAGTGCTTTCTGAGTACATTATTCCCTTCGCTGTCATACATGCCTGATTCGAAATCAGAAAGCAGTACTCCGCCATTGTGTACAAAATTCATTATTGACCTGATGTGGTATTCAGAAAGACATGCGGTATTCGGAAGAATTAAAAGTTTTATTTCAGACAGATGTTTTTCATCGAGATACTCATCCCATATGACCCGTACTGGTATATGCGCAAAATTACACAGGTCAAGACAGCCGTGATTTTCGTTATTCAAAATTTCCTCAGAGATTTTTCTCATTTCATTGATATCTGCTGTCTGACCCTCTTTTCCTACATCCATGATAAGACCCTGTTCTCTGCCAGAGCCAGTCTGGTAGCAAAGTCCTCTGTGGGAAGAAATATAGAAATAAAGGGTTCTATTTGAAATCATTACGCCGGCTTCTGCACATGACTTGCTTTTAGCAATATATTTTTCAGCCATTTGAATTAAAGAACCTGTTGTTTTAAGGCCGCCTGTGGCATATTTTTTCGTTTTTTCAATCGCTGGGTAAAATATCGCAAACCATGTGTTTGAACCGCCTGCTGTTGCCTGTGCCAGCGCTGTTGAGAGTTCTGCCTCAGGCAAGGGTACATAGTGCCATGTTGAAAGAGTATGATGCGTAAATACCACTGAAGGGTTTTTCCCTGCAGAAAGAAATCTTGAAAGGTTTAAAGATGTATATGGCGAACGATACAAATCTGTACAGTGGAAAAAGTCCTCAGCACCTGTGAAAGTTTGAAACTGTTCCATCCTTCCTGCGTCATAACCGAGCATAATGTTTGAAGCGCTGAAATGACCGCCATTGAGAAACATTACAGCATTTTCGTTTATTTGTTTTGCTGCGTTTGAGGCATCCTTCATGAATTCTGCCCAGCTCTGTGAGCGAAAAATAGCAAATTTTTTCCAGAGCGGGTCTTTCCAGTCGCAGAAATCAGGCATTCTATTTTCTCCTGAAAACTCATGGAATTTTTTCTGGCAGTGCCGGCAGTAGCATGCTTCAGGATAAACCACAGGGCCATCAAGAAAGCACCCATCCACACCTGTTTTCATCACTTCCTGTATCATCTCAAAAGCCCAGTCCCTCCACGGGCTATTGACGCAGAATGTTGTGCCATTGCCGTACAATGGGTGTTTTTGTCCATATGGAATACCATCCTTGCACAACTGTTCCCAGCCAGGATTTTTTTTCGCAAATTCATAACTGTACCAGTGCATATTGATGTAGGCAATGATATGCAATTTATGTTTTTTCGCAATCGGCACATATTCCCGCAGAAGATCTCTTTTCTCCAGCCCCTGCAATTTTTCAAATTTTTCTGAGTTGAATGTAACGAGGTATCCGGTTCCAGGGGCGCATCCAGGTGTTGCCATAATCCACTCACAGTTTGCCCTCCACAGGGTTTTTGTTTCTCTTGCCAGTTTCTCCATGTCTGCATCAAGAAATTTGCTGAAATCTCCAAGATAATCACGTCTCATCATCCTCTGCGGGCTTTCCCACCATTGTTTTCGCATGGTTCCTCCATGGTGATTTTGTAAAAAATGAGATATACAGGAGGCAGGTTGTTCAATGATTGTTTTCAACCCAGCATTTGATTACTTTTCCCGAGATTGTTAGTGTTGCCTGGTCTCCCTTAATCCAGAATTCAGTTTTTCCATCGCTATATCGTGAGCCCGAACCTGAAACAACCTGTTTCAGATGCAACACATTCCCTTTGCCAAGGTTCAAAATCGCCTGAGCCGGATTTTTTACAAATGTCACGTGCATCTTTTTTCCATCCTCACGCACATACCAGACCTTGATATTGCCCTTAGTTTGTAATCCAGCACAGCCAGCAATGAACATGGCAGGTATCATCATCACCAGGCATTTCCAGATGGTCAGTTTTTTCATAGGCCTCCCTTTTCCATATCATAAACCTGATAGTATTATGAGTCAATGATGTTACTGGACGGAAAGTATTTTTTGGGTTAAACTCACTGCATGAGAAAAATATATGCGGCAATAATTTTTTCTTTCAGCGTTTTCATTTTTCCCTCCTATGGACATCTCTGTGATAACGTGTTCCGTCAGGCAGACAAACTCATTGTTAAGCCAGAAACATATAACATTGTTGTGAAAGATAAGACAACATTCAAAATTTTTCTACAGAATAATATGGACAGGGGCATTGCAGAAATAAGGTTGCTTGCTGAGAGCCCTGCATTTGACTTTCAGATTTATCCTGAAAAAATGATGATTCCAAAAGACCAGAGGGTATATTTTGAAGTAACGATGATTCCAAAACCTTCTACCTCATCAGGGAATTACCCTGTTACTTTCAGACTGGTCGGCGGTGGAAGGCAGTTCAAAAGTTTCAGCCTTGACATAGCAGGAGATAAAAAGGATTCTGGTGAGATAAAAAAAGAAAAACAGGAAACCCGTCAGGCGCCTGCAACGAAAACACAATCTATCCTTCCTGTTCGCAGGGCAAACCAATCTCCGAAAATAGATGGAAGGATTGTTGAAGAATGCTGGAAAAATGCTGGTGTTGCAGGAAATTTCTGTTTGTTCAATCAGGGCAAACCTGTTTATCAGACCGTCGGGTTACTTGCGTATGATACAGAAGCAATGTATCTTGCATTTTACTGCAGGGAAGGGACCCCGGAGAAAATTTCGGATAAGGATAAGATTGAAATACAGATATCGCCTGACCAGACAGGAAAAAGTTATTATTCAATTACCCTGACAGGCGATGAAAAAATTTTCTGCAAAAGGACTGGTTTCAACGGAGAGTCCCAGACAGTATCCATCAATGGATTGAGATATGCCATATCACGGGGTGTGACTGCATGGATGGTTGAAATTGCAATTCCCTTTTCTTCTATCGGAGCAAAAGCCCCTGAGATAGGAAATATCTGGGCGTTGAGAATCATACGAACAAAGGCAACGCAATCTCCTGAAGAAAGTTTCTGGGCTGTTGATGCATCGTCCTATCATCAGGAAAAAGGGTTTGGTCAGGTTGTTTTTGCGCAATGATGCATATTCCGATGAACAAATTCATTCTTATTGTACTGCTGGCATGTGTTTTCACTGGCAGGGCTGAACAGATTGGCGTTAATTTTGAATATCCTGATGTGGAAGGGGACTTTTATCTTGCCGGGACTGTTTTTTTCCCGCCGTCTTCTATTCTGTCTATAAACAATATCTGTGTGCTGGATACCAACACGAAAAAAGAGATTGCTTCAAAAATTGTGGTTGTGGAAAAATGGCCTGATGATTCAATCATGAGTGTGGAGATTATTTTTCCTGCAAACAGTCAGAAAAAAACAGAATACGCAATATCGTATGGAAGTGATGTCAAAAGAAGAAAGACCTTTTCTGAACCTGCGGTTCTTCCAACAGTTTCCTTTTTTCCTGCAGGAACCGGAAGGTCTGCGGAAAATGTTGACGTATCAGTCGGTCAGATTAATGTGAGGGTTGATAAAAGTGCCAGTGTCAGATACTGGTGGTACATTGTACCCATGGTCATTCTTTTATTTTTAACTGTTTACAGAAGCGTCAGAACAATAAGGACCCAGAAATTATGATACGCATTTCAGTTGCAAGAAGAATTGTTCAACTTATCTGTTTTGTGCTTCTTGTTTATGGGGGTTATATTTTTAAGGACTGGAAAGAATCTGCTGAAACCAGTCAGCAGTCGATTTTCCCGTCGCTCAAAGCACCAGAAGGGAGCATTTCTACAACACAGTTTGCAAAGGGAAGTATTTTATGGCCATCAGGGGCAACGCCTGTGATTGAAAATTATCCGCCCTCACTTGTGTGCAGATTTAATCCAAAAGGAGGCATGTTCAAGGCATGCATCTTGCACTTTTTTTCAGAAAACCTCACCTGGCAGACATCTTTCAAATATCTGTTGCCGTATATCACGCTTTTTATTGCTCTGTGCTTCCTGCTGGGAAGGGTGTGGTGCGGTTGGGTATGTCCAATCGGAACAGTTGGAGATTTCCTCACATATCTGCGCAGGAAAATGAATATTCCTGTTAGACGGTTTCCAGAACGATTCAGGTTCAACCTTTCTTTCACAGGATATTCCCTGATGGTGATTGCGCTTGTTATTTCAACTGTCATAGGTATGCCAAATTATGCTAGATTTCAATGCTACTGGTTCCTTCCTTACTGTCAGATATGTCCTGCAAGATTGATATGCCCGATGTTTGGTCTGATAAAGCCGAACTGGAAGGACTTTTCAACCGGTATCACCACTTCTTTCACAATCCTTGCCTGGATTGTACTGGGGCTTTTTGTTGCTGCGTTTTATTTTGGAAGAAGGGTCTGGTGTCATATGTGTCCTGTAGGATTGATAAATTCATGGTTCAATAAAGGAGCAGGAATAGAACTGCGTAAGAAAGCCATCAAGTGCATCAAATGTGGATATTGCGCGGATGCCTGTCCAATGGGGCTGACAGCAATGTACGAGTTGAACAGGGATGCCATTTATAATCAAACAGGTTGTATTATGTGTATGAGATGCGTGGAGGTATGTCCGAGAAAGGGCTGTCTGAGAGTCAGTTTTTTCGGGAAACAGATTGGCAACACAAAAAGGAGAAAGTTGGATGCAAAAAAAGTTTCTGAGCCAGTACAGTGAAATGTTGCTTAGAAATCTGAAATGCAATCATCCTGATTCTGACAATATTGCAGCCGTTATCCTTAAGTATATGAAAAAATCCAATATTTCTTCAATGGAGGGATTCTATCAGGCAATTGTGGACTTTGAAAGAAATGGTATGGATACCAGGGAAAAACCCATTGGTTTTTTTTGCAGTGTTGTTCCTGAAGAAATCATGCTTGCCTGCGGCCTGCGACCTGTAAGGCTGTGCTGCGAAGAGTATGGATGCTGGTCAACAGGGGAAGAAGTTGTACCTGGAGATGTTTGCCCTGTCATCAAGGCGGTTTGCGGTAAATTTTATAGCGGTGCCTGCGATAAACTGGAAACTGTTGTTATTCCAGGCACATGTGATCCGAAGGCAAAACTTGCAGAGATTCTCTCACCTATAAAACAGGTATATTTTCTTGATACCGGAAGGGACTCTGAATACCTAAATAATGTTGACATATGGGAAAAAAAATACGCACAGTTTTTCCAGTTTTTGAAGGAAAAATTTTATCGAAATGCAGGAAGGAGTCAGTTACTTTCTGCCTGCAAACTCACAAACTCACGTACTGAAATTTTCAGAAACATTTATCAGTTAAGAGCAGAACGGCCGGACGCGATTAATGTGTTTGATTATTACATCATGATTTATGCGGGTTTTTTCATGGATGTTAAAAAATGGAGCACCCTTGCAGAAAAAGTTTATCAACAGGCAAAACAAATTTACAGGTTGGATAATACACCCAGAATTCTTCTTGCTGGAACACCTGTGATATTTCCTAATTTTAAGATTCTTGATGTAATGGAAGATTCTGGATTGAAAATGGCAGCAGACCTTCAGTGTACATCATTTGGAAGATTTTATAATCCTGTGATGATAGATGAAGAAACAGAATCAGGTATCCTGCGGGCTTTAACATTGAAAAATATCGCTGGCAGCATGTGTCCGTGTATGCTGAATCTTGAGAAACTGGTCAATCTTATGATTGATACTGTGAACCAGTACAAACTTGATGGTGTCATCTATTACAATTTAAGACTATGCCAGGTTTTTGAACTGCAGACAGCATTAATCAGGCAAATCCTTAAAGAAAAAAACATACCGTTCCTTTCAATAAAAACCGACTTTGGAAAAGAAGACACAGGTCAATTGAAAACAAGAATGGAAGCATTCAGAGAAATGCTTGAATCCCGCAATGGATGAAGGGAGGATATGTGTTGAAGGCAGGTATTGATATGGGTTCTGTGATGGTCAAATGCGTAATTGTTAATGGTGAGACAATCATCACGAAATCCGCAGCAAGGTCAGGTCCAATGCCCGAAATTATCGCCGAAACAGTTCTGAAGCAGGCGTTAGAAAACGCAGGGATTGATGTTTCTCTCATTGAAAGAATTATATGTACAGGTTATGGCAGGCACATCTTCTCAAAGGCGCATGCAACCGTAACAGAGATTTCTGCTGCAGCAAGGGCATCCTTTTTGTTGTCTGGAAGACAGAGATGTCTTGTGATTGATGTTGGTGGTCAGGACACAAAAATAATAGAGGTGGATAACAATGGTGAGGTCATAGATTTTTTAATGAACGACAAGTGTGCGGCTGGCACAGGAAGGTTTCTTGAAATGATGGCAGGTGTTTTAAACACAGACCTTACCGGGCTTGGAACACTTTCCCTGAAGGCAGAAAAGCCAGTGATCATCAATGCTACATGCAGCGTTTTTGCAGAAAGTGAGGTGATTTCGTTACTTGCCCATAATGAAAAAAAGGAAAACATTGCTGCCGGGATTTTTAATGCGATTGCCGCGAGAATTTCAACCATGTTGAACCATTTTCAGGGTAACATTCCAGTTTTTTTCTGTGGTGGTCCAGCAGAGATACCAGGCATGAAAATGGCAATTGAAAAGATAAGCGGAAGGAACATTAAAATTTTTGATAATCCTGAGTTTGTGGTTGCTTATGGTGCTGCGCTCGGTTGACAGGATGAAAAAGTTTTAATAAAATTATGTGGTCTATTTTTTACAAGGAGGAACAATGAAAGTGAAGATTGATGAAAATACCTGCACTGGATGCGGGCTCTGTGCAGACAATTGT
>DAONMJ010000013.1:0-29081 GCA_035392545.1 bacterium | reverse complement strand
AATTTTTGATGTACAATGTTGATAGACCCACTGCTGAAAGTGAAGGATACTGGGCATATTCAATTTTTCATGAAATTCCTTCGCCTTCTGATTATGTTTTAAGCGTCAGAACAAAAACAAACGGACCCATAATCATTGTTTTTGTTGAAGGATGGGGAATGGTTGAAGGAAGAAGACGTAGAATTGAAAGAAACGAGTGTTTTTATCATCAAGCGCCAGACCAGACCTGGAAAACTCAGATAAGAAATGTTACGTTCAAAAATCCTGCAGTCAAATGGGTACGGTTAAAACTTTATGTTTATGGAAATCCTGGAAAGGTGTGGTTTTCTGATTTATTAATGATTCCTGTGAAAAAATGAAAAAAAACATTTTATTTGTGTCTTTGTGGTTTTTATTCTGGTTTTCCCAATGCGGTTTCGGAGACATATGGCTTGATGGATATCCATATCGTGCTGAAGTACTTGTCCCTGAAGCAAGAGACAATATCCCTGTGGAACAGGCAGCCATTGTTAGAATATTCTGTCCGGCAACGGATGATGGCTCTGACATCACAATCACAGACGAAAATGGAAAACTGATAGATTTTTTTGTTTCGCAAACAGGACCCGGTAATTTTTATGAAATCTGTTTTCCTTTTTCAGGAAAAAAGTACTATCTTTTCTACGGGAAAAAAGATACTGGTTTTCATGGGTTAAACTATAAACCAAAACGGGGTATTTTACTTGAATTATACGCAATGCGTGGTGACAATGTTGATACATGGGAAAGTTGTAAGAAAATCATTGATGACAGTGTTCAAAAAAAGTATTTCGTCAATGCTGCATTCAGAAAAACAATTTATGATGCAACCAATCCCATTACAAAGACAGGTCATTTTGTCAGAGTGTACACTGGATATTTCTATCTTGAAAAAAAGGAAAAAATTTCATTTGGAACAACATCCACTGGCGCATCATTTATCCTTGTTGACGATAAACCTGTTGCATCCTGGCCTGGCAGACACTGGATAGAAGGATTTATCAGACCAGAACACGCTGGAGATATTGAACTTGAGTCAGGTATTCACAAACTTGTGTACTATCATTTTGAGTTTCCTGGCCGGGGTTATGCAATTGCTGCAATGAAAAAGCCCTCAGATAAACAATTTGTCCCAATAGATGAAAAATTTTTTCTCCCGATTCTTGAAGCAAAAATCACAGGCATTGAGAAGAAAAATTCTGAATTATGCGCATCATTTTTCTGGCAGAATACCAATTATCTTTACAGGGAAAACTGGCAACTTGTCACATTCAGGTTCACTGACGCTTCCAGAGGAAAAAACGACATTGTATCCTGGCAATGGGAGTTTGGAGATGGACAGACCAGCAATGAACAACATCCGATACACACATATTTTTTGCAAAAAATTTACACTGTAACTCTCACAATCACTGATAAGAAAGGTAATTCTGACACTGTATCAATGAATGTAAGAGCAGAACAGGACTACAGTATTTCAACCCTGTATCCACGTTCTTTCAGTGAATACATGAATGAATTCAATTCATATAACCTGTCAAAATTTCCTGTTGAAGAACTCTTTGCCCTTGCTGAAATCTGTAATAGTTACGATAACAAAGAACTTGCATTTAACTGTTACAATGAACTGCTAAATAGAAATCTTGAAATAAACCAGCATATCAATGTTGCTCTTACTGCCGCTGAGATTGCCACACAATTAAAAAAGTATTCTGACGCTGAAAAAATTTACAAGCATCTCATAGAATCAAACAATATTCCTGAAGCAAAGGTCAAACTTGGCTTTGTGTATCTTGCATCAAATAAGATAGATGCTGCTGAACAGCAGTTCAACCTTGTTCTTTCAGATAAAAACACAGGCGAAAAAATAAAAAGGGCTGCCACAATCGGACTGGGTGATACCGCAAGATACAGAGCAGACACAAAAACCGCACTGAAGTGTTATGAAAGCGCTCTTTCAGATACATCCATTGAAAGAAAGTCAGGTATTTATTCACAGCAGGTACTTTTTTACCTGAAAAAGAAGGATGTTTCCACTGCTTTAGAAAAACTTTCACAGTGGGCAGACGAAATACCAACCTGCAAACTTAAAGGAGATTGGTCTATCCTATCAGCAAGAACATATTTATTGAAAAAGGATTACGATAGTGCCTTCAGAGAACTTGAAACATATCAGAGAATATGTGATAACCCCGAAAGTCCCTATTCAGGATGGGCAACCTATCTTAAAGGTGAAATATACTTAGAAAAAGGGGAAAAGGAAAAGGCAAAAGAACATTTTCTCAAGGTGGTCGAAAACTTCCCTCAATCTCAAATATCAGACATGGCAAAGGAAAAACTCAAGGAGATGGAAAAATGAAAGAAAAAATAAAGATTGAAACACATAATGCTGACATATGTGTTGTTGGCGGTGGGATGGCTGGAATATGCGCTGCGATATCTGCTGCAAGAAACGGAAGTCGCGTAGTTCTGATGCATGACAGACCTGTGCTTGGTGGCAACGCGTCCAGTGAATGCCGCGTTCACATCTGTGGAGCAGACAGACACTCACGAATAAAAAATTTGAGGGAAACCGGTATCCTTGAAGAACTGCGGCTTGAAAATCTCACTCGCAATCCAAACAGAAGTTATTCAATCTGGGACCTTGTTCTCTTTGAAAAAATCAAAGCAGAACAAAATATCACGCTTGTTCTCAATTGCTCGTGTTTTGATACAGAAATGGATGGAAATTTTATTGTTTCTATTTCTGGATGGCAAACAACAACTCAGGTTATTCATAAAGTGCGCGCAAAAATCTTTATAGATTGTTCAGGTGACGCTATTGTTGCTCCACTTACTGGCGCACTTTACAGAATGGGAAGGGAAGCAAAAAATGAATTCAATGAATCATATGCGCCTGACATAGCAGATAGCAAGACCATGGGAATGAGTTGTATGTTTATGGCAAAAGAATACGATACACCTCAAAAATTTCAACCTCCTTCATACGCGTATCAATTTGACACATGTGACCAGTTACCTTACGGGAAGCAAGGGCACTCCTGGTTTGAAATGGGGTACTGGTGGATTGAACTTGGCGGCGAATATCATTCCATCTACGATACTGAGAAACTGCGCGATGAACTATTGAAAATTGTTCTCGGAGTGTGGGACCACATAAAAAACCGATGTCCTGATAAGCATAAGGCAAAAAACTGGGCGCTTGAATGGTTGCAGTTTTTACCTGCAAAAAGAGAAAGCAGACGATATATTGGTGAGCATGTCTTAACACAAAATGACATTGAATCAGAAGGAAAGTTTGATGACATTGTTGCCTACGGCGGCTGGCCCATGGATGACCATCATCCTGCAGGATTTTTTTCAGTCAGGGTCAACGCACCATCCACGATTTTTCATCCTTCACCTTCACCATATGGCATACCATATCGTTGCCTTTATTCAAAAAACATAACAAATTTAATGTTTGCTGGAAGAAATGCAAGTTGTACCCACATTGCAATGAGTTCCACCCGTGTAATGGGAACTGGTTGCAGTATGGGCCAGGCAGCAGGAACAGCAGCAGCCATCGCAATAAAAAAGAACATAATGCCTGCAGATGTTCTGAAATATGTTGACCTTGTTCAACAAACACTTCTGTATGATGACGCGTATATCCCTTACATTAAGCAACAGATGCCTGAACTTACACATTTAGCAAACATTGACGCATCAAAAGGAAATCCAGAACCAGTAAGGGATGGCATCAACAGGCCAGTTGGTAAGCAGTCAAATGGATGGAAATGCCAGGAAAATGATTGGATATCGTACACGTTCACAGAAGAAACATTCATAAACAAAATAACATTAATTGTTGATAGCGGACTGGACAAACTTATTGCAATGAGCCATCTACAAAAGGATAATCAACTCACATCGTTACCTGATACAATGCCAGCACAGTTCAGAATTGATGTCAAACAAAATGGGAGATGGAAAACATTGCTAAAAATCAAAAACAATAACCAACGACTTTTCAGATGCGAAATAAAACAGAAAGTCACAGGTATAAAATTTGTTCTTGAAAAAACTTACGGAGTGACAACATCCTGTGTGTATGCCTTTTACTGCGAATGATTTCTTTATAAACCAATGCTGGCTCTTAACATCAATATCACATCGCTGATGTCAATGAAACCATCATCATTCATATCGCAACTTGCAAGGTCAATCTGCTGAAGACCTATTGCCATTTTTAAACACAAAATCACATCAACAATGTCAATCATATGGTCTGCTGATGGGTCTGCCTTTTCCGCGTGTTTCAGTACAACATTTATTTGTGTCAGATTATCCTTTGATACCTGAATATTTTCAATCTCCTGCGGGTAGTGATAATCTGCAGAAAAACGAAGATTGTAATTTCCTGGTAGAAGCAACCTGAAAAATCTACCTGTTTGTGTTTCAGACAAAACAAATGAGTTGTCTGCATCATGTCCTGGAATCTCAATTTTTGCAGGTAAAGGTATCCCAGTTTCACATAAAATAGTTCCACATATGCCTGTCAAACTCTGTGCAATCAATCCAATGAGGGCATCTTTATGATACTCCCAGTATGAAGAAGGATTAAAAGGCAAAAATTCCTCACTCAATTCAATCGTTACTTCCCTGCAATGCTTAAAATAATTCATATAATCCTGTCTTCCACCAGTAATTCTGTACCAGGCATAGCCATTGGTAATACCATTGTCAAGGTCATCAAAATATGTGTCAGGTGAATATAGATGAACGGTGTCAGCATACTGTCTGCTGATAAAAACAAACCAGTTATTATCAGGATGCAATTTCTCCCATGTATCCCAGGGATAATTAACAAGTTCAGCACCAGAGTGAAAATTCGCAGATAGCACAAATTTTTCAGTTGATGCGACATTCATCATTGAGATTGTTTCTGATTGATACTCATTACCATCAGGATGATTGCCTTCTGCAGGGTCTGGAAAGTTGCGGTTCAGATCAATGCTATTTGCATTGTACCTCCTTGCCCCGAAAACATTATCGTCTCCAGCCCAGTAAGTACCATCAGGATTTGCCAGTGGATTAATCCATATTTCGCATCTATCAAGAATTTCTGTAACAACAGGATTTCTCCCATATTCTGACACAAGATAATCAATGAGATATAAAAGTACCGCGTAACCAGTTAATTCATTCCCATGGATTGTTGATGTCAGGAAAACTTTTGGCTTGAACAATGAATCAGATAAACCTGTGATTCTCACAGCAAGGATTTTTCTTCCCTGAACACTTGTTCCTATGTCATACACACTGCAAATGTCCGGATAATCCGATGCAAACTGTTGCATCATTGCAAGATATTCTGGATACGTGGGGTAATACTGCGACAATGTGAAAGTCAATGAAAATTTCAAAGCAGAATCAACATTAGCGGCATAGCCAGGATGCTGAAGCATTTCAAATGGAATATTCAACGATAAAAATCTTGCAAATTCCTTCTGGTTTGCATAGGCATAAATCCATTGATCTTTCACATGTGAAATGGAAACCACTGTTGAAATTTCATTCATATTGAAAACGCGGGCATTTTCAAACCTGAAATACACTTCACCCATCACATTAAAATAGTCAATAGCAGAATCTGCTATGGCAGAAAAAACGAAAAGCCAGGATAGCAAAAGAAATAATATGATCTTTTTCATATTCGCAAACATCCTTATCATAATATTCACTATTACATCTAATCATATATTGGCATTTGTTTCCAGTTACATGAAAATCTGGACCCGGGAACATAAACTTGCCATCTAAATACCAAAAGGTTATTATATTTTCATAAAAGAAGGAGAAAGTACAATTATTTGCCATAGTGCATCAAGAAATTTTCGTTTGCTGTTTTTTATTCTTTTCAGTTCTGCTTCTGCTGTCTTTTCATGGCCACTACCAGGCCAGTGGATGCCTGTTTTGAAAAATGCCATCAATTTACAGGATCCTACTGGCGATGCCTCTGGTTCAAGAGATGTTGTTGGTAATACTACCTATCCTGCTGCATTTATCTATAATGACGGCTCATATATCTATTTCAGGTTAAGGTTAAATTCTTCTCCTGAAGGCAGAGGAGGACAGGGTTTCCTTCAACCATTCGGCTGGGGGCTTCTTCTGGACACAAACTTAAATAATGCTAACTATGAATGGATGATTATGGTTGATGGAATCAGCCAGACAGAAGTCATTAATTTGTGGCAAAATACTGTCCAGGGGAATGTAGGGTCTCCGTCAGATGCTCCTGAAATACTTGCCTATTCCATTTCTTTGAATGGAAATTATCAAATTTCTCTTGCTGATTCGTCTTTCAGTGGAAATCCAGATTATTTTCTTGACTGGAGATTTCCTTACAATATCTTCAAACAATACACAGGACTTACTGATTATTCGCCTTTACGACTATTTTTTGGCAGTTCCAGCAGCACCAATACCCTGACAGCAGACCTTGTTGGGGCATCAGATTTATATGCAGGATTTACCGATTATATTACACCATTTGGAACAAAACCCACAACTGGAACAGTTCGGTTTGTCGCAGACCTTGCTGGTAATGGCGATATTACTCAACAATGCGTTGTCAATACTATTTATATAAGGGTTGATGACGCAGACCAGAACAAAAACCCTGTAGCCATTGACACAGTTCAGATTACCCTTTCTGTTCCTGGTGGAGACAGTGAAAATTTAGTCCTTTTAGAAACAGGTAATAATACTGGCATATTTACTGGCTCAATATTTTTGACATATGACAACATTGTTTCTGGTGATCAAATCTTGCAGGTACAGATTGGTTCAACTATTACAGCAACGTACATTGACAATATAGACGCAAATCTTCAATTAAATCAGGTCAGAACTGATACTTTTGTTGTGTGCGGACCAATCTTGCAGGTGACAAAGACCGTTGCACCTTCAAACGTTACAGCAGGTGAAACAGTTGTTTACACTATTACCATTCAAAACACAGGCACTGGCGCGGCTTTCATCAATCAGATTCAGGATGTACTACCATCTGGATTTTCCTTTGTCAATGGCACAACAACAGGTATCACGTCAAACAATCCTTCTATCAATGGCCAGATTCTCACATGGAATGGTTCTTGGTCAATACCTGCTGGATCAAGCAATTCCCTGATATTCAGTGCCCATGCAGCATCTGTCCCTGGCACATATTTTAATAATGTTAGTGTTAGTGGCACCAACTTTCCTGCATTCCACACAGGCGATACAGCACCGGTGTCCATTGGAGCGCCTGTAATGACCCTGACAAAAACAGCAGATAAAACCTCTGCAGCCCCTGGCGAGGAAATTACTTACACCATCTATTACAAAAACACTGGATACGGGCAAGCAAGTTTTGTCATCATCACTGATACAATACCGCCAAACACAAATTATGTTGGTGGCAGTTTGAGAAAAGGAAATGCTTCTTCAACTTATGGTAGCGCCAGTCCACTTACTGATGCTGCAGATTCAGATGAAGGATATATCAGCGGGAATATGGTTATTTTCAATATTGGAAATGTAGGACCAAATGATGGAGTACCTGATACTGGCAATGATGAAGGAAAAGTTTATTTCAAGGTAAAGATAGATTAACAATTTTGTTTCTGGATTACAGAGAAAAGGAGGTGAAACATGGTCAATCTGAAAAAACTGTTTTTTGCCACAATATGTGTGGTTGTTTGTGCCACAGTACTTGTTGCTCAGGAAGTATCTCCAAAACTTGTGCTCGTTTCAAAGGTTGAAAAAGAAATAAAGGCAGAAAAAAATGGCAAACAAATCATTGAAAGAGTTCCTGCAGACAACGTAAAAACTGGAGATGTCCTTATTTACACAATCACATACAAAAATGAAGGTAATGATGTGGCACAGGCAGCAAATATCGTTAACCCGATACCCAATGGCACAACCTATATATTAAACAGCGCCAGTGGCAAGGATACTGAAATTTCATTCAGTATTGATGGCGGGAAATATTTTCAAAAGCCACCCGTTAAGTATCTTGTGAAAAAACCTGATGGCTCAACAGAAGAAAAAATTGCAACACCAGAAATGTACACGCATATCATGTGGACAATTAAAAAACCTATACCTGCAGGAGCGTCAGGTGAAGTTTCTTTCAGTGTAAAGGTAAAGTGAAAATCGTTGGAAAATTTTACAAATTCCTTAAAAGGGAAAGGAGGGAAGGACAATGGAAGGGATAAAAAGAAAAACCCTAACAAAAAAAATGAAAGGAGGTGGAAAAATGAAAAAATTGCTTTTATTAGCAGTAGGGCTCCTGGCAGCAGGCATGTTCATCGCGCCGTCTGCAATGGCACTTGGTACACCTGCAGGCACAGTGATATCAAACCAGGCATACGTTGATTACAAGGATGCAAATGGAAACCCGAAAACACGCGTATATTCAAACACAGTTACAACTGTGGTCAGCCAGGTTGCTGGAGTATCCATTGAACCTGCAACCGCTGCAAAGTCAGGGCTTGCTGGTGGAACAGTGTACTATGGAGTGACTGTATGCAACACAGGCAATGGTCCTGATACCATCAATCTTGCGCTTTCAGGTAACACATGGGCTGCTGTCATTTATTTTGACACCAATGGAGATGGAATATGGGACCCTGTCAATGAAACAACCACTGTAACAAATACTGGTGTACTTGCAGCAGACGCCTGCTATAAGGTGCTGGTGGTTGTAACAATTCCTTCTGGTGTAGCAAATGGAGCAACTGACAGCGTAATTATTACAGGAACTTCGCAATTCAACAATACTGTCTCAGACACAGGGACTTATACCACCACAGCAGAATCAGCAGTGTTTGATATCAACAAATATGTCATAGATACTCCCACAAATCCAGTTCCAGGCGATATCATCACCTACAAACTTACCGGTCACAATGCTGGAAGTGCGCCAACTCAGGATATCAGGGCTGAGGATATTATTCCAGCAGGCACCACATATGTACCTGGAAGTATGAGGTTTGGTCCTGCCACAGCAACCTATGATGCGGCGACACCATTGACAGACGCTAATGATGGATATGAAGTATCAGGCATTGGCGCATATTTTGATGGAACAAAGGTTGTTTATGTCAGAGACCAATTCAATGCAGGTGATACTGGAGCATTTTTCTTCAAGGTACAGGTCAATAGTGGAGCCCTTGAAAACACTTCTATCTCAAACTTTATTACTGCTTATTACAAACACTATGGACTTCCCACAGAATACTCAGCCACAAGTAATACAACCAGCACAACCATTGGATTAAAAGCATCAGTTGACCTTGATCCGAATAGAACCGGTACAGGAAATCCAGGAGACCAGATTGTCTATTCGTTTACTGCAACCAACAACGGAAATGCTGCTGACAGAATCAACATCACGATACCATCCTCAACAATGGGATGGACATGGACAATATGGGTGGATGCTGACAGTAATGGAATTCCAGGAACTGATGGTGACTATATCCTTACAGATACAAATGGAGACGGCATCATTGACACTGGTATCCTGACACCAAATGGAGGACACATTCAACTGCTTACTGTCACCACAATACCAGCAGGTTCATCAGACCAGGCAATCGATGTCACAACCATCAAAGGAACATCTGTAAGAGATGGCTCTGTATATGATAGCATCACACTCACAACAACCGTAACAGCACCTGTGTTAACTATCACAAAAAGTGTAAGTCCAACAGGGAACCAGCCTCCTGGAACAATCCTTACCTACACCATTACTGTTACCAACACGGGTACAGGAACAGCAACTTCTGTTCAGATTTTTGATATGATTCCTGCCTACACAACGTATGTTCCAGGTTCCATTGAAACTGGTCCGACAGTGGCAACCCTTGCGCCAAGAACAGATGGTGCTGAGGGAGATGGAGGAAGATACGATTCCAATGCGAACATGGTTTCCGCAGGGTCAGGAACTTCATTAAACCTTGGACCAGGTGGCACGTGGGTACTCAGATTCAAGGTAACAATTGACTGACAGGCAAGAACAATAAGGTGATAGGAGTGAAAAAAATACTGTTAAAGTATAAAATACTGGCGGCGGTGCTGTGTGGCATAATGTTTGCCATAAGTGGTAATGCCGTTGCATTTAGCCCGCCGCCAGATACTCCTATTATCAACACTGCGATTGCAAAATACAATGACGCAAATGGAAATCCGCGTTCACCTGTCAGCACAACAGTTCACACACTTATTTCAGGCGCTCCGGTACTGGTGGTAGACAAAATTGCAAGCAGCAAGGTTGTGTCAATGGGTAGTACATTCACATACACATTGAATGTTACAAATACTGGCAATATCAGTGTTTCTGATATTACCCTTGTAGATTATCTTTCAAAACATATTGTTTTTGTATCCGCATCTCCTGAAGGTATGTATCACACAGGTCCGCCTGAAGGCGGGTTTATTGAGTGGAATATTCCGATTCTCCTGCCAGGACAAACACAAACGTTCACAATAACGGCAAGGGTAAAAACAACATCTGAATATAATGCAGGAGACCCTGAAACAATAGGAAATGGAACCATCATTAACAATACAGCCATTGCATCGTCTGCCAGTACTACAGCAAGTACAACCCTGCAAATAACTGTAGGGCAGAATCCGAATCTTGAAATTTCTCAAAGCGTTTCATCAACCGTATCATCTCCTGGAGACACACTTACCTATGTCATTGAATATAAAAATACTGGAAATTCTACTGCAACAGGCGTATTTATCACCAATCCTTTGCCAGCACTCACAGGTGTTATTCCAGGAACCATCACAAATAATGGCACAATTATCAATAATTCAATCGTCTGGTATATTGGAGATCTTCAGCCACAACAACAGGGAAGTGTTTCATTCAGTGTAACAATCTCACCAGTCGCAGAATACGGAAGCATTATCACAAACAATGTTTCAATTTCCAGCAATCAACAGGGAAGTATTTTCGCCATACCTGTTTCTACCCTTATTGCAGAAGGCGCTGCGTCTATATCAATAACAAAAAATGCAAGTTCATCAACAATAATAGCAGGAAACAATATTACATACACCATTGAACTTGAAAACAGTGGAGCATGCCCGCTTACAGGTGTGGTGGTAAAAGATTTATTGCCTGAAGGAACAAATTTTGTCAGCGCTGATTCAGGTGGCATCAATATTGATGGTCAGGTAATCTGGAATACAGGCACTCTTGATATTTCTGAATCAAAAATTCTGACCTTGGTTGTATCCACAAATCCTTCATTGAATACACAAACGTTAAATAATACTGCCGTTGTGGAATGCTCTCAACTTTCTCCAGTAACTGCTTTGTCAACAATCACTGTAAATGCCAGAACTCCTGGCATCCTTACATTCCTTGATGAAAACTGGAGTCCTAAATATTCTTATAAACAGGGAGAAACGTTACGCATTCAAGTATCAGACCCTGACAGAAACCAGGATTCAATTCTTGTAGAAACTGTTGTTGTCATCCTTACCAATTCCATCACCAAAGATTCAGAAACCATTGTCCTTACTGAAACAGGCGCCAATACAGGCATATTCAGGACATCAATTCCAACAGATACTGGTCCTGGCATACATAACAACGGCATACTCAGTGTCGCTTCTGATTCTGAGGTAACAGCAACATATTCAGACCCCCTTGATACCATTCCTGTGATCACGAAAGTTGCTTATATTGACCCGTATGGAATTGTATTTAACTCAGTCACAGGAACACCACTGCAGGGCGTGATTGTCACATTAATAGACGCAGGCACAGGACAACCTGCTATTCTCCCATATGACCCGAATCCTGCGCCTGCAACCTCATCAAACGGCAAATACGCGTTCGCCCTTGTTCCTGCTGGAACATACTATCTAAAGTTAACAAACCTTCCTTCTGGTTACAGTTTCCCATCTGTTGTACCAGACCATATGTTACCTGCAGGATACAATGTACAGACAGGATCAAGAGGCGAGCATTTTATCCTTGTTTCTGGAATGGAACCAGTAAATATTGATATCCCGGTTGACCCTCCTGCTGGAAACCTCATCGTTGAAAAAACTGTGAATAAAAATACTGCGAGTATTGGCGACATTGTGAAATATACAATCAAAATCACAAACAATGGCGGCGCGCCTGTAATCAATGTAAACATTTGTGATACCCTGCCCCATGGTATCAGTTATGTCAAAGGGTCTTCTACCATTGATGGCAGTCGTTTGAATGACCCTGAATATCAGGCAAATAGAACAATAGTATGGTCAATACCAATAGTTGCAGCAGGAACAACAATAGAACTTTCATATGTAGCAATCATTGATATAGACAGTCAGAAAGGAGATGGGAAAAACACAGTATTTGCCACTGGAACAAGTTTGGGAAATCAAACTGTTTCAAATACTGTTTCAGCAACAATCAAAATTTCACAGGCCGTGTTCACCTCAAAAGGCACAATTATAGGAAAAGTATTTGTTGACAGAAATAATAACGCAATCCAGGACCCTGACGAAGAAGGATTGGAGGGTGTGGAAATATACATGGAAGATGGAACAATGGTGATTACTGACAAAGAAGGGAAATATTCCATTCCACTGGTTGAACCAGGAATCCATGTATTGAGAATCAATGAATCAACATTGCCTGCTGGCGTTGAAACTGTGCCACTGAACAACAAGTTTTCTGGTACTGGTTCATCCCAGTTTGTGGATGTCATAAAACACGGTCTTTCCAAAGCAAATTTTGCAGTGAGATATAAGGACAGAGACGAAGAAATTTACACAATTCAAATAGCATCATACACCAGGACAGGTTTCACCAGAGCAAAAGAATTGATTGAACAACTGAAAGATACAGGAATTGAAGATATCAGATTGGAAAAAATCAATGATATATTCACTGTCCGCGCAGGCGTGTACAAAACAAAACAAGAGGCAGAACAGACACTTGAAAAACTGAAAAAAACCTTGCCAGATAGTTTTGTGAAAAAGGCATATTACATTGAAGAAAGAATCGTTCAACACCAAACAGGCGTTTCTGACAAAACACAACAGGCATCTGAAAAACCCATTGAATGGGAAGAAAAAATAAAAGAACTTAACAATACTCTGGAATTTTTGAATCCCCAGGATGGCACAATCATTCAGGCAAACCAGACAAAAGTTTTGTTAAAGGCACCCATGGATACAAAAATTTCACTTTTAGTCAATGGTTCAGAAATTGGCGATAAACAAATAGGCAGAAAAATCCAATATGAAGCCGGAAACATCGCCATTTATGAATTCGTTGGCGTAAAACTTGCCCGTGGAGAACAAAACACACTTGTTGCCAATATCATGGATGATTTTGGAAACATCAGACAGACACAAACAATCACCATCAATGTCACAGGACATGCTGGGAAAATCCTGGTACTACCTGCAAAACAAACAGCATACGCGGATGGAAGGAGCGAAATACCTGTTGAAATTAACATCCTTGATAAGAATGACAATATCATTGCGTATTCAGGTGCCATCACTGTGGAAGTAAATGGAGCAGACATAAAAGAACCCGATGCAGACAAATTGACTTCAGGCATTCAAATTCCTGTATCTGAAGGCAGGGCAATCTTCACTGTCAAAGCACCATATCAACCAGTTAATGCAGAAATAAAGGTCTATGCTGACGATATTCTGGGAACAGCCATTATCAGTTTCTTACCGTATCTGCAGAACATGTTCTTTGTTGGAATCGGCGAATTGAAAATAGGAAGTGGAAACAAGAAAGGTTCTCATTATTTTGACGACAAAAATTTTGATGATGGTCTCTACTCATCCGGAAAAGCAGCGTTGTTCCTGAAAGGAAAAATATTTAATGACATGCTTCTGACAGCATCATATGATACTGGGAAAACAAAAAACCAGGATTTCTTCAGAGAGAGCAGACAGAATACAGAGAATGACGAAAGATACACAGTATATGGAGATGAAAGCAAAATCAATTATCAGGCGTTATCAACAGACAAACTTTATTTGAGAATTGACAAAGGCCTTTCTCATGCGATGTATGGTGATTTTAAAACCAACTTAAAAGATGCAGAACTTGCAGCATATCACAGAACATTCACTGGTTTCAGTGGCGACATCCAGTCAGGCAAATTCAAAATCCAGTCCTTTGTGAGCCATTCTTCTCGCATTCAGTTTGTTGACACAATACGGGGAAAGGGAATTTCTGGATATTATTATCTTTCACATGTACCTGTCATTGAAGGAAGCCAGAAAATTGCGATTGAAACAAGGGACAGGTTCAGACCTGATAGGGTGTTGAAAAGAGAAACCCTGATACAGGGATATGACTACTGGATTGACTATGACACGGGTGCTGTGCTGTTCAAATCCCCGATTCCTTCAATGGATGCAGATTTCAACCCAGTATATATCATTGCCATTTACGAAAATGAGACATCAGGTAAAAAATACTATATTTATGGAGGAAGAATATCAGTCAAACCAGTTGAACAATTTGAAATTGGTGTCACTGACATCACAGAGGAAAAAGAAGTGAAAAACTATCATCTTACTGGCATTGATGCAACATTGAATATGCCTCTGAATACCACATTAAAGTTAGAATGGGCGCAAAGTCAGTCATTGTTTGACATTGACCACTCTCTTACTCCAAAAACAGCAGAAGCATTTCTGTTCAGAATAAAAAGCAGTCCATTAAAAAATATTACCCTGAGCGCTTATTACAAAAAAGCAGGGGATTACTTTGACAACATTTCTGCAACAGATGTGATGAGGGGCACAGAAAAATATGGAGCAGACATTCGTTATACTGACGGTAAAAACTTTTCAGTTTTCGGCAAATATTTCAATGAAAAGGATACCCTCAACAATGGCAAGTATGAACATGTTTCAGCAGGTATTGAGAAAAAATATGAAAAAACAAAGTTCTTAATTGAAGCATACTACGAAAATTCAGATAATCAATACATTTCACAATCATCACCAGATTCAAGATATCCTTTTGATATCAGCCAGGACCTTCCAGACCAGGCAGCTGGATTCAGATTGGTATTTGAGAAAAAATTAACGCCTGATTTGTCCCTTACAGTAGAATACAAAAATAATCTTATTGCTACAGCAGGAAACATGGGACAACTCGGGATAGAATATCAGATTGATAAAAACAGAAAGGCGTATGTCAGGGAACAATTCGCTAATCTGGAAGGCAGGTCTGAATCATATACAGTGGCAGGCGTTGAAAAACAGATTACGCAAAATACTGTTGCGTTCAATGAATACAGAATTGTTAATGGAATGGACGGAAATGCGGCGCAACAAAGTATCGGTTTTCGCAATAGTTTCATGCTCGGTCAGAATATCACTGGAAACATTTCTCTTGAAAATCTCCATACAGTAAGCGGCGCTGAGCGAAAGGACCAGCCCGACGCATTTGCCACCAGTTTAGGTTTTGAGTACCTGCCAAAAGATGAGGTAAAAATTACTACCAGATTTGAATACAGAAACGCAAAACACGATATTTCCCATCTTGCTGAATTTGGTGTTGCATATAAATTGAATCCTGATTACACTTTGCTTTTCAGAGAACGATTATTCTTTAATGACCTTGAAACAGGATCAAAACTCACTCACAGAACTATATTTGGAATTGCTTACAGGCCCATTTCACATGATAAATTCAATATGCTTGGACGGATTGAACTGAAAAATGACAGGGATACCACATCAACCCCGGGTTATGATACTGACGCATACATCGTATCTGTTGAGGGCATTTACCAGATTAACAGATTCACTGCTATCACTGGAAAATACGCAGGAAAACTTGCAAAGGATTTCGGAGTTAGCAATTATACTGACCTTGTATCAGCAAGATTAACAAAAGATATTGGCAGCAGGTTTGATATGGGTATTGAATACAGAGTACTTTGTAATCACAAAACCGACACTCTCCTGCAGGGCGGTTCCATTGAATTTGGATATAATTGGTTTAAAAATGTGTGGCTGTCAATCGGTTATTGCTTTGATAAATTTGATACTGATTTAACTGGCGACAGTTACAGTGGTAGTGGTCCTTTCATTCGATTGAGAATAAAACTGGACGAAACCAGTTTCAAAAAATCCAGAGCCAGATAATCAATGGTCCAGAAACAAATCTTTTGAAGGGAAACTTGCGTCTGCAGTCAAATTGACTTTTAACCTGCGCAATCCGATTTCGTCTCCAGGTGAAGGAATACTGGTCAGATGCACCTCACAACCCTGCAAATCCCTAAGTTTTTCCATAGCCATTTCAGCAGCAGGATTGTTTGTTGCAGATATACTGAGGGCAATAAGGGTTTCCTGGAGGTCCATAATTTCATGTTTCAATTCAAGGCAATCTCTTTTCAAACTTTTTATGTGTTCTATAATTGAAGAAGAAAGCAAATGTATTTTATCAGGTATTCCTGCCATATGCTTGATAGCATTCAGAACAACACTTGAAGGAGCAGTCATCAACACTGAATTATGTCCGGTAATAATATTGCCATCAGGCGTTTCAATGGCAGCCCCGCATTCATAAAAATTTCCTGATATCTTCCCTTTTGCCCTTTCTGCCGCCATGCGGGCTGGCAATACCACAGCCCTATCTTCTGGTTTAAGATTTAATTCTTCCATCAAGAGAATAATCTTTTCAAATGTTTGCTGCGGCTCAATTCCCATCACATATTCATAATTGTAGCGAAAATATCTTCTGATAATCTCCTGTTTTGCTGCTTCTTTTACCACATCATCGTCAACAATTGCAAATCCCACTCTGTTAACACCCATATCTGTGGGAGATTTATATGGTAGATTATCGCCCATGATTTTTTTCAAAATCCTTTGTAATACCGGAAATATCTCTATATCCCTGTTGTAATTGACAACACTTTCACCATAAGCATTGAGATGATAGGGATCAATCATATTTATATCACCAAGGTCAGCTGTGGCAGCTTCATAGGCAATATTGACAGGATGTTTCAAAGGAAGATTCCAGATAGGAAATGTTTCAAACTTGGCGTATCCTGATTTCATTCCCCTATTGTAATCATGATAAAGTTGCGACAGGCATGTGGCTAATTTTCCGCTGCCAGGACCTGGTCCAGTCACCACAATAACGGGTTTATCTGTTTCAATGTATGGGTTTTTCCCATATCCTTCTTCGCTCACAATGGTGTTGACATCTGTTGGATAGCCCTTTGTAGCATAATGAAGATATACCTTTATTCCCCTGTGTTCCAGTTTATTTTTAAAACCAATCACAGGTGATTGATTTTCAAAACGGGTGATAATCACTGCGTGAATATCAAGACCGTTTTCTCTTAAACTATCAATCAGTTTTAGGGCATCTGCGTCATAAGTGATTCCAAAATCCCCACGAATCCTTCCCCTTGCAATATCGCCAGAATAAATGCATAAAAGAATATTAATTTTGTCCTTCAACTGTTGAAGCAGTTTTATTTTTATATTGTGGTCATAACCAGGAAGTACTCTTGCGGCATGATAATCGTAAAGCAGTTTTCCGCCAAATTCAAGATACAGTTTCCCCTTAAAAAGGTCTATTCTCTTAAGGATTGCCTCGCTTTGTTCTTTCAGATATTGTTCGTTGTCAAAACCGATTTTTCTGACCATCTATAAACTCCTGCGAGAAAATTCCGTATAATGTTAACATCAGAACATAAAAATTCAAAATCGCATCTTAAGGATCTTGACAATTTTTTAACATTTAAACAATCTTGCATTAAAATATTCTCAAATAACTGAACAGATCTTATTAATTATTGATAAAAAATGAGAAAAAAAGTTGTGGTTAATGATAAAATGCAGAAAAACTATGTGTATCATTTGACAGAGGAAATGGGTAAAAACTTTGACCCTGAATTTAAACCAGAATTAACCCCCAAAGAAATGCTTGAACTTGGTGTATTTGGTGGTAAGTACATGACTGATTGCAAAAACGAATTCCCATCTGACTGGTTTGAAAAAGCAAAACTTTCCCCTGATAAAAGGAACCCAAAACTCAACTATTTTGGAGTCAATGCCAGCCAGCCCTTATCTGTATGGAGAAAAAAAGGATGGATTCATCCTGATGACCCGAGAGGATGGTTTCAATGGTACTGCAGGTATTATATGGGAAGACGCCACGAGGATGACAAAAGACAGATTAAAAGATGGAAAGCAATTAAAAGACACATCGGCCAGATAAAAAAACACTGTCGCAAAGGCGACATCAATTGTAGAAAAAAACAAAGACAAGCAATTTTGCATTGGGCTTATGACAGCAGAAAAATATAATAAATTTTACACAAATTTTAATGAATATAGGCCAGCATCCTGCATTATGAGAATTTCAATTGTGATTTTAAATTAACCCAAATTTTGTTTAATCTCCAGCACAATCTTTCTTATATTAAATTCCCATCACAACTTCCTGCAGGATGGGACGCAGAAGTATTATACTACTCCCTATTAAGAAGGAATGGGAAATAATATACTGCTCCCCATTAAGGGGAAATGGAAAATAAGATAGAATATAGTGGTCTAAAAGGGAAGCAGGATAACATCACAACCTTTTTTCATACTATTTCCCATCTTTATAAAATTACCTCATACTACCCCCCCTCTTTATAAAAGAGGGGCTGGGGGAGATTTCTAAATCCCCCTCAATCCCCCTTTTGTAAAGGGGGAAAACGAGAGGGGGCAAAGAGGGGCTGGGGGAGATTTCTAAATCCCCCTCAATCCCCCTTTTGTAAAGGGGGATATCAGAAGAGAGGATTTTATAAATGGTATACTGCTCCCCATTAAGGGGAGATGGAAAATAAGGTAGAATAGAGTGGTCTGAAAGATGGGGCAGTTTCTGGTTTTTGTTTTCGCCGTTCCATGTAAACAGGATAGATTGATTACAAACTGTGCATGCAGTTTTGTTGGGGAGTACCATTGTTAGGGTCAAAACACTGTTGTTTAATAATGAAAGTATCACCAACCTTATAAAATTTTCAAACCCGTAATTGTGACCTTCACAATAGAATATTTCATGATTATCTCCCTGTTTTTTCATTCAATTTTAAAAAAAATCAGGAGGACGTCAATTTTTTTATTTGTTTTTTTAAAATGGTGATCTTATATGAAAGGTCTTCTTCTGTTATAAAATACTCGTGTGCTTCAGGGTGATAACCAAAGTCCTTATTTTTTTTGATAATATCCCTGTCCTGGTCTGCAATCAGGATTTCTTCTTTCAGAAGATTTATTAATTTTGTTTTTGCTTCCTTTTTTCCTTTTCTGTATTCTCTGAGTAATTTGTAAAACTCAATGATATTTATAGTGCTTTTGAAAACTAATGATATGTGGACAGCAAGGTCCAGTTCTTTTTTATATCTCGGTTCTTCAAGATTTCTTTTATCTTTTTTAAGAACATCTATTCCTTTTTCCCATTTAGAAAGGAATTTTTTAAATACTTTCTGGACAAAATCTGCAGAAAACGGTTCTATCCATCCTTTCAGATTATCTCCTGCCACAGCAAGATGTCCGTTCTTGTCCCTTGGAAGAGGGAGCCAGGAGGGTATCTTATCAATTTCTTTAACTGAAAAGTCAAAGGGATATACAGTTGCGTAATTCACTGGAGACGAGTAAAGAAATGGTATGCTGAAAGGATAATTTTCCCATGCTTCTGAAAAGTGTTTCCATGCTTTTGTAATATACAAAGCCGCATCTTTACCGAATTCTTCAGCCGCAACCTTTTTTACCACAGCAGAAGGAGAAAGAGATGGATTGATAGATAGTTTCCCGGCTACCTTGCTCATGGGTGAGATATTTCCACCAAATATCCAGCATCCCAGATATCCGTTAACGCCCATCTTTCTCATCCTGTGAAGTTTTTCAGCAACCTTATAAGGAACAGGAATATATGGTACTGTGACAAGTTCATGGGTTGAGCCAATTTGCAGTTTGGCGATAACCTTCATATTTCTTTCTTTTGCAAGGGTAAAGAGTTTTTTGAACCTTGGTGATGGACCCGTATATGATAAACTATATTCATCAATTTCCAACCGTTTGTTAAGAATATTTCTGTAACCACCTCTTTCAAAATCAGCCAGAATAATTACATCTTCAGGTAATCGGTTTATAAGTTCTCTTTGCGGGTCTGGCTCAATGATATACCAGGACCAGTTCCACGCAATAACCTTTGCTTCAGGGTTTGCATCTTTTATACCTTTATTTACAAGTTGTATTATCTCAGCCACCACTTCATATGGCTCTCTTTCTTGACATCTTGTGCACTCAAATGTGTTTTTTGCCCATTCAGACATAAGAAGGTCTGCAAAATTCAGACGCCACTTTGGATAATGTGAGTAGCAATGGGTATGGAACTCACTTGCAGTTATCATAAATACACCGCCAAGCCCGGATGCTTTTTTAAAAAGGTTGTAGCTACTTTGATATAAATACTCCTTTACTTTTTCTGTACTTGAACATAGAGCATAGTATTTTCCAGAAAAAGGGGAAATTCCACGGCATATCAAGGATTGTCCTTTCACATCAGGATGATTTTTCCAGAAAACATCTTCTTCACGAAAGCCCCTTGGTTCGCAGAAATATAGAAAGACCTTGAGTCCATATTTTCCTGCCTTTTCAATCAACCTGTTCAGCGCAGGTATTTGCTCTGTTTCTTTTCTGCCAAATTCAGGAAATACGTCACAGGAGACAATATCCTTTAATACACAATGTAACCACACTGCATTAAACCCTTCTTTTGCAATTTCTTCGAGATAACTATCAGGATGGTTCTTTACAGAGTCCTCAATATCTCTTCCATAGAAATCACCATAGGGGGAACGAATAATTCTCATTTCAAACACTGCCTTCATTTTTTTAACCTCCTTTTCATACTATTCAGTATCATTTCCCTTGCAGCGAGTCCGTATTCAAGAGATGCTTCTTTTGCTCCCTGGCTGTACCACTTCTTTTCTGTAAAGTTTTTCATATCAACCCCTTCAGGATAGAATGCAAGCATAAGAGATGTTTCCTGCTTTCCTGCATGGTCGATGGGAAATTTTTTCTGCGTTTCTTCATCCATAAATGGGTGTATCTTAATCCATGCAAAGGGATCTGCGCCTTTTTGATGCATAGAATAGTAGTCCTTCATTTTTTCATTTCCCCACCATCCCTCTCCTTTTTCCTTTTCAAGATACTCAAAAATTGCTTCTCTTGCCGCAAGTTTGAAAGCCAGGTCTGTAGGCATACCTGCATTAAAGTTTTCGCTCTGGTGGTGTATGAATACATGGATGTTCTTTATTCCTATCCGAAGTATACTCCTGAAAAGGTCTCTTGCGAAGGTATAAATTGTTTTTGACGGTATATGAATTGTCCCGTTGTTTTCAGGTGGTTCAACTGCATAACTTGCAGCACCATAGTAAAAAGGTGGACAGATAACAATTTCCATGTCCTTTTCAATAATTTCAAGCGCCTTTATCACAAGAAGTGTGTCGACGCCGAAGACACAGTGTTCAGAATGATATTCCATCACTCCAGCAGGAATAACAAATGGAGTATTCTTTTCAATTGCCTCCCGCAAGTCCTTCGGGAACATCAATTCATATCTCATGTCTGCTCCTTTTCAGTCAGTTCTTATCCCCTATCGTGTTTTTCCATAGTTCGGTTTTCAGTAAGGAGAGATATCACGGTTGTATTCCTGTACTTCACACTCTGGTCAGCGGTGTCCCTCCACTGAAACACTGGTAGAAAGACACCCCTGTTTTTTACAAGAGAAAATGAAATTTTTATAATTCAATGATCTTTGTGAGTTTTTTTGAAAGGGGTTCCACACCATGTTTTTTTACAACAACCCCGTTTTCCCATCTCAACCCATAATCCTTACAGTAAAGAAACGTATCTACCTGAAATGTCATATTCTCCTGCAGGTAATAGTCAGAATGAGATTCCATCCAGGGTTTTTCCACCTCCATCATCCCCAGTCCGTGGCAGGGTCCATAAAGGATATTCTTGCTTACTCCCAACTTTTCTCCATATTCAAAGAATTTTTTGACCACATCATTTGCCTTTATACCTGCCTTCATCCACTCCATTGTTTTAAAGTGTATATCAAGTCCTGCCTGAACAAGTTTTCTCATATCAAATGGCATCTTACCTATGCATACAGGTCTGCCAACACTTGAAGAATATCCTGAAACACGGGCACCAATATTCAACTGAATAAGATTTTTCTTCCCCAGTTTTGCATATCCGGGTCTTCCTATGGCGTGGGTTGAGTTTTTTCCGGCAAGAACATACTGTGGATGCCCTTCATATTCTGCGCCCTCTGAATAAAGCGCTTCCTCTATGATACCAACTACTTCAAGTTCTGTCATAGTCGGTTTCATTCGGTTCAATGTTTTTGCAAGTGCTGCCTCTGAAATTCTGAATGCTTCCTTCAGTATCCCAAGTTCAACAGGACTCTTTATTATACGCAAATCAACAATAATTTCATCACTCTTTATCAATTCTGCCTCTGGCGCCGCTTTTCTTATTGCTTCATAAACAGGCAGCGGGAAAATTTGATAACTGGTAATACCTATTTTTTTTACTTTTCTTCCGAGCATTTCCTTGAAGATAGAACAAAATGTATCCACCTGTATATTGGGATATTCAGGTTCTGCACTTTCCCTGTACTCAATCAGTTTATAGATTTTTTTGATTCTGCTTGTATCCCTTGCGAATGTTTCACTTTCAGGTCCTATAAGAAGTGCTGGTTCTCCTTCTGCGGGGACAATAACGCCAGCGGATTCAAATATGGGCCAGTAGTCAGAAAGATATCTAACATTGGCAAAATCCGCCTCATCAGAATGAACAATAAGAAGATCCAGTCCTTTTTCTTTTATACCTTTTTGTACTGCATGCCATCTTCTCTTAAATTCCTCGTCAGGTATTTGACACAATTTCATCACTTCTCCTCTTAAGATTTCTTATAAAATACGCTGATTGTTAATCTTTTACCTTTTCAATTTTAAGAAAACCAAACATTGAGATATTGTGAAAGGAACCAAAAACTGGAAGCCATGAAGATGCTTCCGTTTTCCATAATTTCCTGTTTGCTGCAGTTTCTTGTACTAGCTCATAATGATTTCTACAAAAGTTTATCCTCCATTCAGATTCCGGATTAAATTGTATCGATGAAAATGGTATTTTTATTTCTGCTGACCAGAATTCATCACTTACATAGGTAGCATACTCTATATCTTTTGCGTTCCAGTTGATATCGTCAATTTTAAAATTTTCAATGTCTTTTGTATATATGTCGGTAAAAAAATTATCAGGACCAATCAAAAACTGATAACATTGAACCGAATCAGGAGATAGGAAGAATTCACAACTTTCTGCTTCCCACAAAGGATTATCAATGCTGCATGAAGCAGAAAGTTTCCTAATTTCTTTGTTTTTTAAATAAGAACGTATGCCGATGTAAAAATTTTTCCCGTCATGAGCGATGAAAAATTCGGTTTGTACTGATGCAGGATTATTAAAAAGGTCTACAAAATCATTTAATCTGAGTGTTTGATTCCACAGATTTTCGTTGAGTTTTCCATCAATAATCGGTATCTGTTTTGAATATGGAACAATAATCTGTTTGTTTTTAGATTCTTTTCTGGATGGTGAAAAATTTTTACCTGCCATTTCAAAGGCAGCAAATTCCTGTAGAACTTTTTTCACTCTTTTATGATATGGTTCTTTGTCACGTGTCATCTGTTCGGCATCTTTGAGATATTTCATTGTCCGGTTAATGAATTCGGGAGTATATGTTTTGTACCAGCATGTTTCCCAGTCCCACGTATTATCTTTGTTTTTTGTGGAAGTATCAAGGAAGGCTTTTTCCATACTTTCGTAAAAACTGCGAATCAAAGGCTCCGCGGGTCCAAAAAACTTGTAATAATCATCAAGAATTTCGTCAACATCTTGATTAATGTTCCACAACAGTTTGAATCCTACATAAACATTGATCTGGTCCATCATCCAGTCCTGCCAGAATCCATGTGAAACTCCTGATACATCTTTATTGCATAGTTCAATGACATGTCCGCGTACACGTCCCTGTTCAAGTAGGTATATTTCCTGAAGAAGATGTGGAAAGATTGCAGGCGCTCCGTAAAGACCTGGTTTCCAGCGGTATAACCAGTAGTCCCATACATAGAGATCTGACACTTTCTTATTCCATGCTGTAATTTCTGACACATATTTTTTTTTAAAATCATCCGTCCAGGGATTTCTCAATTCTTCGGGTACGCAGTAAGTAACAGTGACATTTGGTTGAAAGTATACATCTTCAGGTGGATTTCTATATCCATCATAGGCACAGCATTTAATGAATACAGCCGGAAATGATTTTCGCACTTCATCTGCTACCTTGTTTACAAAGGACCATACTGCAAAACTGTATTTTTTACTTGGCTGGTCAACTTTCAACAAACTTTGACAATCTTTACATTGACAGTAGTAACGCTCATTACTATCGCCTGGCATCACGGAAAAATATTTAAGGTGAGGTTGTTTTTTCAAGTTAGATTTTATTTCAGCAACAACCTTGTTGAGAACATCAGGGTTACTGTAACATAGATGGCCGTTCTTGTGTTCGTCCTGGTCTTCCAGGTTTAATCTCTGTCCGTTAAACTGAAGGGCAAACCATTCTGGATGTTCTTTGCCATATTTTTTATTCCAGTCAGTAAATGAGTGCATTCCAAATGGATTCCCGTCAATACCACCAAGTCGCATTCTTCTCCACCAGGTCCATGCTTCCTCGGGTGTAATACCTTCTGGTATTCCATAAAAAACATAACGGGTAGCGTAAGAAGGTGAACCCTGCCAGTTTATCTTATCAATAACAATACTTCTGTGTTTTGGAACCAGGCGCCCGTCATCGCCTGGCCAGAACCAGCGAACACCTATAGTTCTTTCGAGAAATTCATATGTCGCGTAAAGCGTACCAAATGGTACAAGGTCTTTTCCAACAGGATTAATATTACGGTTATTGTCACCACCAGAAATAATGATGTTGTTTTTGAATCTTTTGATGACCCAGGTATCAGGTGGTAGTAAGTCAGGAGAAATCCCAAGCTGCACTGAAAGGGTCGTGGTTCCAATATGGATTGCTGGTCCTGAAACGGGTTGTTCGTCTGTGGAGACAGGAAGTTCTGTGCCTGTGCTCAATCTTATATGTTCATTTAATTCTTTGGCCGCATAACTAACAACTTGCGTTGGAATTTTCGCGATAATGATGGTTGCGGCAGGTTTTCCCTCTTTTACTATTTCAAGTGGTTGTTCATCCTGCTGCGGTAAGGAAAATAGAAGAGGTATACTATTCTGTTTTTTCCCATCATTTAATGTGGATTCAGGGTTTCTTTCACTCACCTCGCACTCGTCCACAACGATCACAGTTGGAACTGTACTTTTTGTCAGATATATCTGGAAATTCATGGCATTAACGTCTTGCTGGTTGGGTACGTCAATATTAAATTCCACATCTGTCCATTTCGAGTCAGAAAGCGTAATGGGTTGTGATTTTCCGAATAAGAACTGATACTTTCCTTCGTCATCCAGTTTATTAAATCTCACCTGGATGTATAGTATTTCTTGCCCTGTAATTCTTTTAACCTTTGCCGTGAATTTCACCTTTTTACCTTTAAATAACTGAAACTGCTCTTTTATAAGATAAAATGTCAGGGAAACAACCTTTTGATTGCTTTTTCCAGAATCTATTTTCATCGCCGGTGGACTCGTAAAAAAAATTTCTGTATCCACAACAACAGAAGCGTCTTCAAATCCGTTGCTAACCATAGGCCACGATTTCTTTGCAAAAAGGTTTTTAAAATTGACCTTGACAAGATCCTGTCCTCCGTAAAGAGGTATTGTGGCTTTTATTAAAAATAATAATAAACAACCTATGGATATAGACGTTCCTCTGTTATTCATATTCAATCCCTTCATTACTATGGAGTAAAAATTAATATTAGTATCCCCACCCCCACAAATAACTGGTGATGATTGATGGATAAGCAGGTGTTCTGTACGGTGCGCAAAGAGTTCCATAGTTCATGGATTCTACATGTCCATCAGCAAAAGCCACATTCGCAAAACCGGAATGTCTTAAATCGACTTTTGATAAACTGGGATCATTAAGTTTTGATGGGTCTACATCAAAATTCCTTAGATTTATTTTATCAAAACTATCAACAAAAACCAGCGTTGCATCAGGTTTTTTTATCTGTGCTTCTTTTTTCATTCCCGGTCTGTATTTGTCTGATGGCAAAGCATAACCAAGTCCAACCGTGTCACGACCTCCGACCCCATACATGTTCATCCCGTATGAAACGGAGGTAACATAGGAGACACCGGGTGTATAATATTTTGCTACTGATGGGCAGATAAAAACACTTCCCTTGCTCTGTATAATCATATAAACATTATTGGCATCAGGAATGTACAATCGGTATTTTGTGCTGGAATAAGGAATTATCAGATGAACCCATGTAGTTCTTTGAGGATATCCCCAAACAAAATTTGGATCACACGCTGGTAAATAACCTGAATAATCATCTATATACAATCGCCAGCATAACATCATTTGCTTCATATTTGCAGCACAAACGGCCTGCCTTGCTTTTGCCCTTGCCTTTGAAAGTGCTGGTAATAGCATCGCACCAAGAATAGCGATTATTGCTATTACCACAAGAAGTTCAATCAACGTGAAAGCATCCTGACCGAAAATATTACCTCGCTTAGTCATCTTTTTCACCTCCCTTCTCCTGATAAAAAGGGTTCTCATATTTTTATTTTTTTGTTTATACCGCAGGAATCCCGTATCACGAGTTTTGTCGGTACTACTATCTCCTGAATATCATCTGTTTTTCTTTTCCATCTCATCCTGTCAACAAGAAGTGTTGCCCCTGTTTTACCCATTTCCTCTGCTGACTGCTCAACTGTGCTCAATGGAACTTCAAGAAACCTGCCCATTTCAAGATTTCCATACCCCATAATGGCGACTTCATCAGGCACAGTTACACCCATTTCTTTTAATGCAGTGTACGAACCTGCTGCTACCTCATCATTACATGTAAATATACCCGTGACATCACTGCCATTATTCATAAAAAACTTTTTTGTCTGGTAGTAACCTTCTTTCATTTCCCAGTTTGTAAACCTTATATATTCCTCCCTGTATTCTATGTTATATTTTTCCAATGCTTCCCTGTAGCCAGCCCTTCTGTTATCCGCACTGCTATCACCTTCAGGCCCTGCTAAATGCAGTATGTTCTTATGCCCCAGTTCTACAAGATGCTCTGTTGCTAAAAACCCTCCCTTTCTGTCATCTGAAATCACTGTATCCACCTTTATTCCGTCAATCTTAACATCAATAATAACCACAGGCATCTTATCCATGAGGTCTCTTAAAAGTTGACTATTTTCTTTTGTATACCACCCACTTATAACCAGAAGCCCTCCAACAGGACTTTTTATAAATTTTTCAAAAATCACTCTTTCTTCAACAGGGTCTTCGTTGACACACTTTAAGACCATATCTATGCCATCATTCTTCAAAACCTTCTCAACCCCTGAGATAATCTGATAATAAAAGGTAAGATGCAGGTTGGGAACTATCAGGGCTACCAGACCTCTGATACTACCCTCTTTACTCTCAATGGAATGGATATCTGCAACGTATGTTCCTTTTCCTGGTATACGATAGATGAATCCTTCCACCACAAGTTCTACCAATGCCTGTCTTGCTGTCATTCTGCTAACGCCGTAACTGTTTGCTATCTCTTCTTCAGAAGGTAATTTATCTCCTTTTTGAAATTTACCTGAAAGTATTTTCTGTCTAATGTCTTCCTTTATTTGCGTTGCATAATATATTGCGCCTTTGGTAACCTTTCTCATATTCCTCCCTTCTAATTTGGTTATACCACATTTTATATTTTTGTCAAGTGCATTTACGAGTTGAGTACATCGGTAACACTTCAGGTAGCAAATTTATACTGCTCCCCATTAAGGGGAAATGGACATAAGGTAGAATAGAGTGGTCTGAAAGGGGGGGCAGTATACATCACATCCACCCTTATAAAATTACCTCATACTACCCCCCCTCTTTGTAAAATTACCTCATACTATCACCCCTCTTTATAAAAGAGGGGCTGGGGGAGATTTCTAAATCCCCCTCAATCCCCCTTTTGAAAAGGGGGATATCAGGAGAGAGATTTTATAAAGGGGGGAAAACGAACAGAGGGATTTTGAAAAAAGATAAAAATTATACTGCTGCCCTTCAGGAACGATGAATTTTGTCTATGGTCAGTGATAATGGATCACAGCCAACATCAGGGATATTTATAAAAGAGGCATCTCTTTTGGGAATCAAGCAGGTATTTGCCAGTTATAACAATCGCCATTCATCATTAGGATATATGACACCCCGGAAGTTTGAACACAAAGAAATACCACAATCGCCGTTGACCAGGGACTGAATTCTACATTTTTTTGCTCTTGACAAACGGGGGGCAGTACAGTACATCTCAACTTCCTCATTATCAAAAATTGAATAAAATCTTTATGTCCTAAAAGAAATTACAGGTCACTCTGGAATAGAGGTTCTTTCACATTACGTACCGGTCGTAAATGCTGATAAGATAAGGGTCATGGAAAGATTTACAGAAAGAAATTTCACAGCAAGGAAGCCAGCGGATCAAAAGAAATATGAAGAAAATTCTGCAAATTTTTGATTTCAAAAGAGATAGAAAGTGGACCCGGCCGGATTCGAACCAGCAACCAACGGATTATGAGTCCGCTGCTCTGCCCTTGAGCTACGGGTCCTGCCAATAAAGTTTATCCGAAAATGGGAAAATTGTAAAGATTTTGTAATCATTGTTCCACTCCCCTCTTTATAAAAGAAAGGGTCGGGGAGATTTTATACTGCTCCCCATTAAGGGTAGATGGAAAATAAGGTAGAATAG
>DAONMJ010000012.1:0-29209 GCA_035392545.1 bacterium | reverse complement strand
TAAAGAGGGGGGTAACTTGGTCTCCCTTTATAAAAGGGAGATGCAAGAGGGATTTATTGAAATCCATCCCGACCCTCCTTTTTCCTCCTTCTGTTTCCCCCCTTTACGAATTCCTTCCGTCGTTTCCCCCTTTATAAAAGGGGGATTGAGGGGGATTTTTGAAATCTCCCCCAGCCCCTCTTTTATAAAGAGGGGGGTTGAATGGGGATTGATAAAGGAAGGAGACCTGAAGTTAGAGGGAAATTTTCAAAATCTCCCCTAACCCCTTTTTTATAAAGAGGGGAGAAAATTGGAATTAATGGAGTAAAAGTTTAAAGTGGAGAGAAACTCTTCAACAAAAACGAACTGTGAATAAATTCGTGAATTTCATATTTTCTTTATTACAAATTTGCATTTTGCTTTATCACATTTTGAAAGGTCTAAATAATAATCATAACCGAACGATTCAATGATTCTTCTATACAGAACATCGCAGTGCTCGCAGTAATCGCGGTATGGTTTTACATGTTTTATTTTCATTAATCTTCCCTTTGATGGACATTTGTACATGATAATTCTAAACACATTATTTTTTTCATCAAGTATCATCTTGAAATCTGCTGCTTCTTCATTTAATGTTTTTGTCCAGTACAGCCAGCAACCCTTAAGCCCGTATTTTTTCATAAGTTCGTTTAGATTTGTGAGATAATTATCAGAAATATAATTCCAGAAATCAATCACTGCTTTTTTACCGCCTTTTTTTTCAAGAAACTTAAATAGTTCATTGTACGCAGGGATAAATTCAGTACATGATATCACTTTTTTCTCCTGAAAATCATGGTTGTTTTTCCTGTTTGTGCTTCATAATCACACATTTCGAATGAGTATGGAGTTTTCTCAACAATTGTTTCGTATACTGTTTTTGTTGTTTCTACAAATGATTTTGCAATAGAAACGTTTCTTTTTCTCATATATGCAACCGCAGGACATTTTGCTATTTTTATTTTCAATGAATCTTTGTCAAAAGAAATTTTAATTTTTCCACCTTCTTTTTTATATGTTTGCTCGATGTATTCCTTCAATGGTTTAAGCCCATTCTTTTTTATTTTTTCTGTTAAGGGTTTATAGTACGAACGGGCAAATTGTTTCAAATATTCTTTGACTGCCTGATAACCATATTTTCCTTCAAGATATTTCAGTTCTGTGTTCATCGCAATATGAAAATCAGGATGAAAATAGACATTGTCTGATGCTTTTTTTCTTATGACAAGTTTTTCCATGTATTTTTAATACGGAATCAATAAATTTTTGTACTGCTTGTAAATTTTATCAATGGTTTTCTCACATTGTGCGTCTACTGTATATTGATAAAGGTTGTTCCATGTGTTAAATATGCCCATTTTCATTAAGAGGTATTTTTCTCCAGCAAGCCAGGATTGAACTTTTTTCCCGCCATACGCAGCATACATGATTTTATTCATCAATTTCTGTAGTTTTTCTGCCTTCCCTATATTTCCAGTTTTCACTGCATTGATGATTTGAGAAGCAATGTGACCATTAAAAATCCCGCCGCCAAGAAGGAGTCCATCATATCCTGCCTGCAGATACTTAACGCACTGAAATTCATTGCCATTGAAAAGTCGTAGATTTCTGTTCTTTCTTCTTGCCATTAGAGCAAGCTGCATTCTGGTTTCATCGCTTGAACTGTCTTTAATGATAATAATTTTTTTGTTTGTATAAAGTTTTTTCAGGACACTGAGAGGAATTTCAACAGCCGAGTGTTTTCCTCTATCATAGATTCCAACCGGTAAATGTATATTTTTCAAAACACTCTCATAAAGATTGAGAATTCTTTTTGGTTCTGGCCTGACGAAAAAGTAAGGTGAACTGATGATAAAGATATCAATACCTGTGTCTGAAAATTTTCTTGCATTTTCCAGCATTTGCTGACTTGAGTTATCTGTTATCTGAACCGCAATTACCATCTTCCCTTTATTGCATTTTACAACCTGTTTTACAATTTCAAGTTTTTGTTTTTCAGTAAGACAGGGTCCTTCACCGTTTGTACCAAGCAAGAAAAGACCATTGATTCCGATTTTGATGTGATGCTCGACCATTTTTTCAACTGCTTCGCGATCAATTTCCATATTTTTATTGAACGGTGTTGGAGCAGCAGACCACACACCGCATAATTTCTCATGAAGTTCTTTTGAAATTTTCATATCATTTCTCCCTAATCAAAAACCACCGAATAATTGAGATGCACTGTTCATAACACCAGAAAGCAAGGAAAATTGAACCATCAAGTAATCGTATCATTGATGGAGCGCCAAACCTGAGTACATGAAAATCTGTTGCAGGATTTTTTGTATTGCCCGTTAATCCTGTAACTTTTGCTGCCCATAACGGGATTTGCTGTTCTGTAATCCAGCGCTTTCCTTCAATGCGTGAAATGGCTGCCCACAGTCCTGGTTCATCCATTCTTCTATAAACGCTCAGCAGTTTCCCGTTTTTGAGCACAATAGAGGTAAGCGTTTGGCCGTAAAGGTCAGTGGAGATGGGTTCTGTCCATGTTCTGCCTCTGTCTTTACTGATTGCAAAATGATTGGGAAGATCAATTTTGTTTTTTCCATCGTACGCCCATGCGACAGCGACCAGGTTTCCATCCAGCATCTCAATGATTTTTGATTCCCAGAAAATAATACCCTTGCTGTAAGCGTCCATGACAACTGAATATTCGCCCCAGTTTTTACCTTTATCCGTTGAAATGAAAGCAATTGCCTTCATTCCTGATGGACAACTACCATCCCATGCTTTCCAGGTTGATGTGGGTATGAGCCATGTGCCATCAGAAAGAATCGTGACAGGACAGCATAATTCAAAACATGGTCCAGTAACAGGTGGGTTTATTTGTTGGGGAGCAGAAAATGTCTTTCCACCATCAAAAGAAAAAATTAGATAGAAACTTGTTGGTACAAACCCGACCGTATCAGGATTCGTCAATCCTTCTTCTGTATGTCCTGTTCGATCGTATACACACGTTAAAATGACAATGTTGCCTTCTGGTAGAGCTGTTATTCTTGAAGCATCTGATGTAATTTTATTTTTTATTTCATTGAGTAATCTTCCTGCATATTGCCAGGTTTTGCCGTTGTCGGATGAGAAAGAAACATGGGTATGCAGATTAATTGCTTCAAATGCTTCGCCGAGCGCATAAACTGCAATCATTTTACCGTCAGGCAATTGTGCTACAGATGGGAAATAAGCATGCACACTTTTCAGGTGTGGCTTTGGATTTGAATATAATATACCTGTTTCAATAGTGTTTATCATGGTAAAATTATAAGATACACAAGCATTTTTGTAAAAAGAAGGAGTTATAGCATGTACGCTGATACTCATTGTCATCTTGATTTTCCAGATTTTGATGCAGACCGTGAGCAGGTAATAAAACAGGCATTTGATGAAAAAATATCTCTGGTTATCAATCCAGGGACTGATTTACCATCAAGTAAGATGGCTTATGAGATTGCTCAGAAATTTAATTCTGTATATGCAGCAACAGGGATTCATCCGCACAGCGCTAATTCTGTCAACGATGATATTTTTCAACAGTGTATGGAACTTATTGAACATGATAAGGTTATCGCCATTGGTGAAACAGGTCTTGATTTTTATTATCAGCATTCAAAGAAAAGTGCACAGGTTGAGTTATTCAAGAAACATATTAAATTTGCTGCAAGGTTTGACATTCCATTGATTGTTCATCAACGAGACGCAGAAGAAGAAATTATAGAAATTTTTAAAAATGAAACCTATCCTTCAAAGGTTGTGTTTCACTGTTTCAGTGGGGACGAAAAAATGCTTGAATGGGTTATGGCGTCTGGATTTTATATTTCCTTTACTGGCATTATTACGTTTCGCAATGCCACCAGTGTAAAGAAAATAGCAGAAAAAGTTAATCTTGACAGGGTATTTTTTGAAACAGATGCTCCGTATCTTACACCGCATCCGTACAGGGGGAAAAGAAATGAACCGCGTTTCGTCAGATTTATTGTTGAAGAATTCGCAAGATTGAGAAAACTTTGTGCTCATGAAATCGCAGAAATTACAACAGCAAATGCCATAAAATTTTTTGGTATCAGATAGTTGATATGAAAAAAATAAAAATCTTCACATTTGGTTGTAAAGCGAACCAGTACGACAGTCAGATTTTCAGGGAAGTGTTATTAAGGCAGGGTTATGAAACTGTTAACACATCCTGTGATATTGTTTTAATCAATACCTGCTGCGTTACAAAAAAGGCAGAGAATGAGGCAAGAAAATTGGTCAATAAACTATTGAAAAATGGGAAAAGGGTCTGGGTCACAGGATGCTGGGTTGAAAAGGATAATCTGGTTTCAATGTTTCCTGAAATTAAAGTAGTTCACAGGGAACAATTATACCAGCAGGCAAAAATCTATGGGATAAAAGGCATTGGAAATTTCCATAAACATACCCGTGCTTTTGTAAAGGTTGTTGACGGATGTGAAAACTTTTGTACCTACTGCATTGTTCCTTATGTCAGAGGAAACATTAAAAGCAGGCAATTATCTGAAATTGTTGAAGAAATTAAAACTCTGGTGCATAATGGGTTTCGTGAAATTGTTCTTACAGGAATAGACCTTGGAAGTTATGGGAGAGACAATGGTTCGCATCTGCCAGAATTGATACAGAGAATCAGTGTTATTGAAGGACTGACAAGATTCAGGTTGAGTTCAATTGAAATGTTTTATATTGATGGTAAACTTTTGAACATTCTGTCGTGTTGTAAAAACTTCTGCCCCTCTTTTCATATTCCGCTTCAAAGCGGTTCTTCAAAAATTCTTAAGGAAATGGGGCGATCATATACATATCAGCAGTATAAAAACCGCATTGATGAAATTCGGTCGGTTTTTCCGTTTGCTGGCTTCAGTACTGATATCATAGTCGGGTTCCCTGGAGAAACAGAACAGGATTTTGAAATGAGTATTAATGCCATTGTTGAATGTGGATTTTTGAGGGTTCATGTGTTTCCTTTCAGTCCGCATCCCCAAACACCTGCATCTCATTTACTGGAAATACTTCCTGAAAAAACGAAAAAGGAAAGGGTTTTAAAAACTATTGAGAAAGCAAACGTGATTTCACGTGAAGTGAAAGGTTCATTTGTAGATAAGAAGTGTATTGTGCTTATTGAGCAAAAGATACACAAATTCTGGACTGGTTATACTGAATCTTATGTTCCTGTGCTTGTTCATTCAGAAGAAAATCTTTGTGGTTCGCTTATTGAAATGTACCCGCAATCAATCATGAAACTGAACGACACAGATTATCTTTATTCTGACAGATATTCTATTTTGCAATAATAAGATTCAGGGCTTCAGAGCGTGTTCTTATATCTCTTAGGAAAATTCCGCGCATTGCGGATGTAACAATTTTTGTGCCAGGTTTTTTTACTCCCCTCATAATCATGCACATATGCTCTGCTTCAATCACGACCATTGCGCCCTGTGGTTGCAGTACCTTCATAATTGTATCAACAATCTGATTTGTCAATCTTTCCTGAACCTGTGGCCTTTTTGCATAGACATCAACCAATCGTGCGAGTTTGCTGATACCAACGATTCTTTTGCCATCAGGAAGATATGCAATATGGGCATGTCCAAAAAATGGAAGTAAATGATGTTCGCACATTGAATATAGGGGTATTTCCTTGAGCAGGACCAATTCATTATATTGTTCATGAAAAACCTTTCCCAGAATTTCTTCAGGATTGGTATGAATACCAGAAAAAATGTCACAATACATTCTTGCGACTCTTTTGGGGGTATCTTTCAAACCCTTTCTTGAAGGATCGTCACCAATGGCTTTAATGATGTTTTTAATAGATTTTTCAATTTCCATCTCTTTCAGGTTCCTGCTCATGTTCGCCCCCAAGGATTTTTCGTATCTGTTCAGAATTCAATGTTTCATGTTCAAGAAGTTCTTTTACAAGCAAATCAAGTTTGTCGCGATTTTTCGTAATAATTTCATACGCGGTGTGCGACGCGTTTTCAAGTATTAGTTTTATTTCATTGTCTATTTCTTTATTTGTATCTTCGCTTATTGTTCTTTGTTGAACAAGATCTCTGCCCAAAAAAACAGCCTCATGTTCTTTGAAACTGACTGGTCCGAGTTTTTCACTCATTCCCCATTCACATACCATTTTTCTTGCTATATCTGTTGCTATGCGCAGGTCATTTTCACTTCCTGTAAACATCTTTCCAAACACAATTTTTTCTGTAATACGACCTGCGAGCAGGGATGCAAGGGTATTTCTAAAATATGTGTCACTTTCAATGAATTTATCTTTTTCAGGAAGAATATGAGTAATTCCAAGCGCCTGTCCATGAGGAATAATGGTTACCTTGTGAACTGGATGTAGTTCTGGTAATGAGAGTTGAACGATTGTATGACCTGCTTCATGGTATGCAATGACCTTCTTTTCTTCTTCGCTGATAACCAGACTTTTTCTTTCAACACCCATAAGAATTTTGTCTTTTGCTGCTTCAAATTCTTCCATGTCAATGTAATTTTTATTTCTTCTGGCTGCAAGTAATGCCGCTTCATTTGCGATGTTTGCTAAATCTGCGCCAGAAAGCCCTGGAGTGCTTCGCGCAATTACTGAAAGGTCAACTGATGGAGCAAGGGGCTTATTTCTTGTGTGGACTTTCAATATTGCTTCCCTTTCTCTGATATCCGGAAGTCCTACTACAACGGTTCTGTCAAACCTTCCCGGTCGTGTGAGAGCAGGGTCCAGAACATCAGGTCTGTTGGTCGCTGCCATCACAATAATTCCCTGGTCTGTAACAAATCCGTCCATTTCAACAAGAAGTTGATTGAGTGTTTGTTCTCTTTCGTCGTGACCACCACCAAGTCCAGCAAATCTCTGCCTGCCAACAGCATCAATTTCATCAATAAAAACGATGGAAGGAGCAAGTCGTTTTGCCTGCCTGAACAGGTCTCTAACCCTTGCCGCTCCAACACCGACAAACATTTCTACAAAATCAGAACCACTCATTCCAAGAAAAGGTACACCGGCTTCTCCTGCAACTGCCTTTGCAAGAAGAGTTTTGCCTGTGCCAGGGGGTCCTATCAGGAGTACACCTTTTGGAATTTTGCCACCGAGTCGCTGAAATTTCTTCGGATCCTTAAGAAATTCAATAATTTCTTTTAGTTCTTCCTTTGCTTCTTCAGAACCAGCAACATCTGCAAATGTAATTCTATTTTTGCTGTCAGGCATCGTCGGTCTGCTGCGGCTGAAAGAAAACACCTTATTGCTTTCATTTGTTGCCTGCCTATTTATTAAGAAAAGGAAAAAACCAACAATCAAAATTACAGGAATCAAATTGATAAAAAGGCCAGCCCAGAAATCAGAGGCGGGCTCAACCTTAAAGGATGTGTTGTTTTCGCGCAAAATTTTGATTAGGTCAGGGTCTTCACCTGCATATGTCTGGAATTTTGTTCCATCTTTTAAATTTCCATATACATAGCCGCGTTTAACCAGAAGTGTACCCTGAACATTGCCATTTTTAACTTCTTCAATGAAGTCGCTATAGTTTAAATTTTTTCTATTTTCTGAAATCATAGTGGCTGTTCTGACCACGAGAAACAAAAGCACACCTAATAGTAGCCACATTACAATGCCTTTTACAAACGATTCTTTCGGTAATTCAGGTTTCTTTTCCATATAGTTCCTTTATCAATCCAGTTGTTTCAATAATTTCTTGCGGGATGTCGTTTTTTACAATCACGCCGTCAGCACCTTTTTCTATTGCTTTTTTTGCTTCCTGGCGGGAATTGACAATCGCTGCAAGCAATAATTTAATGTTTTTTTTGTGTTTCGTCAAGAGCCGGGAAATATCAACACAACTGTAAAAAGCAATATAAGAAATACCGGCATCATAGAATTTTTGTAATACCATATCATGCATTGCCAATCCTATTATCTTGCCAGGAACAATTTTCCTTGCATCCTCTGGCGCGAATGAATCAGGATCAAGATGAATTCCATCAATGTTTGCAATCAGTGCAATGTCAGGTCTATTTGCAACAAAGATCATTGTTTTCCCTGAACTCCTTTTTATTTTTTTCAACAGTTTCAGATCTGTTTTCATATTTTCTTCGACGTTCAATATCAGAATGTCTGGTGAGATGTCTGTCATAATTTTAAGTGCCACTTCAGTATTTGTGTAAACACCTGAAAAATTATGGGGAATTGTTTGTTCCGGAGTGTTAGTAACAATTTGCTGTTCTATCGCATAAATTTTGAATCTAATTGCCTGCCAGGTGTCTGTACTTTCGGGATTGACAATTCTTGAGCATTCTTCAATGCATCTTAAGCCTTCTTCTGCCCTCATAAAATTACGAGTCAAAATCTGTGTCAATGTATCTGCCCTGTAAGGAGCATGTTTCCTGCCCGGATCAGCAGTGATATCTCTTGTTGCGAGTGCTCGATAACCAAAGGTTTTGAAATATTGAGTGCAAAGGTCATGTTTTATCTTTCTGATGTCTGAAATTGTATTTTTTCCTGCATTAGAAAATCTTAAAATATCCTCTACAACCCTTAATGCCTCTCTTACTCTATTAAAATTTGCATCTATGATTCTGAGTGGGTTACTGGTTTTCATGAATCTTTGTTATTATGTTTGTGGTTGATTTGCCTTTCAGAAGGGGAATTCTCAGTACTTTGCCCCGGTTTGCTTTGACGACATCTTCTCCCACAATTTCACCATGTTTATAATCTGCGCCCTTTACCAGAACGTCTGGCTTGATTGCCTGGATAATTTGCGCAGGGGTTTCTTCATTAAAAATCACGCAATAGTCCACACATGATAAACCTGAAAGAAGGTATGCCCTGTCTTTTTCCGACATAATGGGCCGATTATTGCCTTTTAATTTTCTGACAGATTCATCGCTGTTTAGACCTACTATCAGGACATCTCCTGTTTTTTTTGCTTTTTCAAGGACATATAAGTGCCCTGCATGAAGAATATCAAAACAACCATTTGTAAACACAATTTTCTTTTTTCTAATTTTTAGATTTTTTACAATTTTTTGTAATTCTTTCAACGACTTAATTTTTTTTGACTTCATGGCTGAATAATTCTTGCTCAATGGCATGGCAGAGTATATGAATGATGATTGAGTGAATTTCCTGAATTCTTGGAGTAGATGTTGAAGGAACAGCGACGCAGATGTCTACTATGTTTGATAATGGATTTGGTGCAGAACCAGTGAGTCCGATTGTTCTTATTCCTGTTTTCTTTGCTGTTTTTGCGGCGTCAATAATACTGGCTGATTTTCCTGATGTTGAAATTAAAATCAGGGTATCTTCTTTGTTGCCTGTTGCTTCAATCTGTCTTGAAAAAACCCTGTCAAACGAATAGTCATTTCCTATCGCTGTGATTATGGATGAATTTGTTGTGAGGGCAATGCACGCTATCGGTTTTCTTTCCATCAAAAATCTTCCAACAAGTTCTCCTGCAAAGTGCTGGCAGTCAGCAGCGCTTCCGCCATTTCCGCACAAGAGAATTTTGTTTCCGTTCCTGACTGTACTTACCAGCAAACAGACAACCTTATCAATCTGAACAACAAACTTCTGTGTTTTTAAAAAACCAATAAGTTCTGTATGTTCCAGCACAATATTTTCAACCAGTTTCTTTGTCGATTTCATCTGTGGGACCTTTCTGAATTTCTTCGTCTGGCGGTGTTATGCTTGACACAACGATTTCAATATGGGAAACCCTTTCAACACCGACGACATCTTCGAGATAATTTTTTATTAGTTCCTGAATTTGAGACGTGAGTTCCGGGATATTATAACCGCCAGAAATCCTCAGTTGCATCAATGTTTCAAGTCCGTGAGAACCAAGAGAGGCCTTTACGTTCATTGATGTAATATTGGTCATTTGAGTGCTGATTTTTTTTGCGATGAACTCCTCAATTGCTTTCAAGGAAATTCTTACTTTTCCGTGCGGGTTGTCAAGAGAAATACTTCTGGTACGAATGACATGATCAAACCAGTATACAAGCCAGATGAGCCCGATCAGTATCATAGAAAATCCTGCCAGACCTGCTTTGATCAAATTCTTCTCCAGATAGCTTTGTGCCCTGATCAAAATTTCAGGTTTTATCCAGTACAGTGCGAGGAAGAATACTATAACAAGCCCTGCTAAAATAAAAAGCGTCTGAACGATCCTGGTAAATATTCTCATATTTTCTCCTCATTTTTTTTAATATCGACTGTCCTGTTATCCGAATAGGTCAGTCCTGGACCTGACTTGATAAACCCTTTTATTTCTAGATTCGTAAGTATTTGCATAATCTCTGCGACCGGGCTATTCACCTGCATCTGAATTTGTTCAAAACGTAAATTTTTTCTTCTTAATACATTATAAACCAATTTTTCTTTTTCTGATAACTCCGCGTGTTCGACGGAACTGTCTGAATTTTGAATTTCATCGCGCACCTGTAAATTCATTTGCTGCAGAATTTCTTCAGGGCTTTCAACAAGACACGCTCCTTCTTTTATGAGTTGATTGTTACCCCTGCCTGTAATGCGATTTGCATCAGATGGTAAAACAAAAACATCTCTGTTCTGGTCTGCTGCAAGATGCGCTGTGATGAGGGCACCGCTTCTTAATCCCGCTTCTATGACAATGACAGCTTTGCTCAATCCTGAAATAATTCTATTTCTTCTTGGAAAATTGAATTTTTCAGGAGATGTGTCAAGAGGAAATTCTGATATTACTGCCCCGTTTTGAGATATTTGTTCGGCAAGTTTTTCATTTTCAGGAGGATATATGTTGGCAAGACCGCTGCCAAGTACAGCCACTGTTGGTGTTTTCATTTTCAATGCTGCTTTATGTGCAATTGAATCAATCCCGCGTGCCATGCCACTGACGATACAGATACCGTATGACGCCAGTGCAGAAGCAAATTTTTCTGCCATTGTTGAGCCATAAAATGATGGATTTCTTGTTCCCACGATGGCAATAAAAATACATTCCTGAGGGATTTTCCCCTTTACATAAAGAACCGGTGGTGGATCTGGTATCTGTTTTAAATTTTCAGGATATTGTGATTCATCAATACTTATAACGGTTATACCAGCGGCTTTTGCTTTTTCAATTTCCTGTTCCCATGGTAGTTGTTGCCATTTCTTCAATTGTTCAATAGCCGCAGCAGGAATAAGTTTTTCAAATACTGAGGGTTCTGTATCCAGAATTTGCTGTGGGGTTTTGCACAGTTCCAGCATTTTTCTGATACTTGCAGGCCCGATTCCATTAGCCATGTTAAGTATTATCCAGGCAGTTTTTCTATCCATCATACGATACTGTGTGGATCAAAAAGTTTTTTATGTTCTTCCTGCGCAAACCTGTCTGTCATGCCAGCAAGATAATCGCATATTACCTGTTCTTTTGACTCTTTATCTATTTTTTTGTAAGCGTGGGGAGGCATCTGTCTTGGTTCTTCATAATAAGCATCAAAAAGGTCTTTTATAATTCTTGCTGCCTTTTCAGCCATCCTGATGACCCTGTAGTGATTGTACATTTTTTCAAGAAGAAGATTTTTTAATTGATCGTATTGAGTGTAAACTGTGGGACTGAATCCGACCAGTTGCGGTAATTTTCTTGCATCTTCCACTGATCTGATGCTGTTTTGTTTGATGAGTTGTTCGCTTGTTTCAATGAGGTCTTCAACCAGTAAATTGATAAGTGTTCTGACTATAGATGTTCTTAAAATCTGTTCGTCAACATTTCTGTTGATTCTTTTTATTACATTTTGCCATATTCCAAGAGGGGCAAGCTCCTTTTCTTCAAGGATACCACTTTTAAGTCCATCATCAAGATCATGGCTGGTATAAGCAACCTCATCAGCAAGGTTAACAACCTGTGCTTCTAAACTGGGAGATACATGTTCAGTGAATTCTGATATAGCAGGACTATCATAACTTGTCTTATGCTTGATAATGCCTTCTCTTACTTCATAGGTAAGATTGAGTCCTTCAAATTGGGGATACCTGATTTCAAGGATGTCAACAACCCTGAGTCCATGCAGATTGTGTTCAAAACTTTTTCCGAACTTTTGCATGATTTCATTAAGTGCCTGTTCACCCTTGTGTCCAAACGGTGTATGACCAATATCATGGGCGAGAGAAATGGCTTCTGTAAGGTCTTCGTTCAGTCCTAAATTTCTTGCTATGGAACGGGCAATTTGTTGAACTTCTATGGTATGAGTAAGACGGTTTCTATAATAATCGCCTTCATGATAGATGAAAACCTGGGTCTTATATTCGAGTCGCCTGAACGCTGTGGAATGAATAATTCTGTCTCTATCACGTTGAAATGATGTTCTTAATGGATGCTGTCTTTCTGGATATTTTCTGCCGAGGTGTTGATTGCTTTTTACAGCATAAGGTGCAAGGGTTTTTTCTTCTATTTCTTCCCAATCCTTTCTGGTTCTCATTTTTTCTCCAGCAAATTCAATGGATTCACAGGGTTGTTTTTGTATCTTATTTCGAAATGCAGGTATCTTCTCGCCTGGCTCGAATTTTTCATCTCCCCAATAATAGCACCTTTTTTTACGGATTGGCCTTCTTTTACTCTGACGATCATGTCATGTCCATAAACAGAAAACATTCCGTTTTCATGTTCAATGATAATTGTTTCCCCATACTTTGTCGTTGTACCAACAAAGACGATCTTACCATCTTTTGCTGCCTTTACAGAAGCAGAGGGAGAACTGAGAATATCAATTCCTTTGTTTCCCAGTTCTCCATAGGTACAGATGATTTTGCCTTCAACAGGCCAGGCATATTCAGGTTCCTTTAGAATTTTTGTTTCTGATATAGGTTGTTCTATTACTGTCGTTTCTGGCTGGTTCTGGGTAAGATCAGGAGTAAGAGCAAACAGAGGTGTCTTCTTTTTTGTCCCTGGAATGAAAAGTTTTTGACCGACGAATAAGCTGTCTGAGTCCATATTATTGGCTTTTTTGATATCCTGTTGGGAAACCTCATAATACAGGGAAATTCTGTAAAGATTTTCACCCTTTTTCACTATATGCCAGACACCCTTTTCTTGTTGTTTTGATGCCAGAACCTGTTTATTTGTCGTATTCTTTTTTGTTGATTGTTTTTCAGGATATTTTGTGGCAACACTTAGCGTGCAACCAGAAATTAAAAATAAAAAGATAAATGCTTCAATGATGCTTATCTGCCCCATATTTTTTAAACAGTAACCAGTTTTTCTTTCCATTTTCTTCCCTGAAAAGTAAGAGAACATAAATGCCCCTGAGTTTTTCGCCCCGTAAATCTACCTCTATGGCTTTTTTATCCTTCTTTAAAAGTAAAAAGTGTCCTGAATCCCATACTGATACTCTGCCTGCACCATATGTTCCTTCTGGTATTTCACCTTCAAATGATGCGTATTCTAAGGGATGATCGTCAACTTCTACAGCAAGGCGCTTTTCACCTTTTTTTGAAGGTATTTCCTTTGGAATAGCCCAGGATTTTAAAACACCATTGATTTCCAGGCGCAAATCAAAATGGTGTTTTTTTGCAAAGTGCTCATGAACGACAAATATTTTTCTCTGTGGCATATTATTTTACCTGTGCAGAAGGACACATGTTGACAAAAGCGCAAATATTGCACAACGGTTTTTTTGCAGCGCAAATTTTTCTTCCGTGTTGAACGAGACGAAAAGAAAAACTTCCCCAGTGTTTCTGGGGTATGATTTTCATTAAGTCCTGTTCTATTTTTACCGGGTCTGTATTTTTCGTAAGACCAAGCCGCTGACTCACTCTTCTTACATGGGTGTCAACGACTATTCCCTGGTTTTTTCCGAATGCCTGATTGAGCACAACATTGGCGGTTTTTCTCGCGACTCCAGGCAGTGTTATAAGGTCTTCCATCGTATCAGGAACCTTACCGCCGAATTCTTTCACAATTTTCTCTGCCGCAAGTTTTATATTTCTTGCCTTATTTTTGTAAAAGTTGATGGATGAAATCAAATTTTGAATCTCTTTCAGGCCTGCATTGCAAAAATCTTCTGGTGTCGGGAATTTTTTAAATAGTTGTGGCGTGATTTTATTGACCTGGATATCTGTGGTTTGGGCAGAAAGTATCGTTGCCACCAGAAGTTGAAATGGTGTTTGAAAATTTAAAGCGGTTTTTGTGTCAGGGTACTCATTAGCAAGAATTTCAAGCAAGGCATTAACGTTTTTCATAATGTTATTCTATCAGATTTTTTGTTTGTTTTCAACAGGAAATTGTATGGCTTTTGTGATAAACTTAAACATTATGAAAAATACCGTGAAATGGATTTTGATATCTGGATTGTTTGTTTTTTGTTTTTCTGGATGCAGGCATGCTATTGAAAAAAGAATACACACAATTTCTATTGTAGCAGTCGGAGATATAAATTTTGGTTCTGACTATCCTATTAACAAAACTCCTGACAAAAATCAAAGAAAATTGCTTTTCAGACATTGTGAGGACATTATAAAAAATGCTGATATTGCTTTTTGCAATCTTGAAACAGTGCTGTGCAGAAATGGGGTGCCTGCAAAAAATATCAATGGAAAAAATACATTCGTGTTCAGGGTAGACCCTGATTTTTGTGATGTTCTTGTTGATGCTGGTTTTGATGTTGTTTCTATTACAAACAATCATATCAGGGATTTCGGTACATACGGAGAATCTCAAACAAAAAAAATTCTTACTCAAAGCGGGATTCAATTTGTTTCAATAGATGGAGATATTGCAGAATTTGTTGTATCTGGCGTAAAAATTTGTTTTGTGGGATTTACATCTGGTTTAAGAAACCGTTCAATTGTTAACCCATCAGTTGTTTTTCATGAAATAAAAAAACTTTCTGAAAAGTATGATATCCTGGTTGTTTCTTTTCATGCAGGAGCAGAAGGAGATAGTGCAATTCATACAAAAAATACAACTGAAATTTTCCTTGGTGAAAATAGAGGTAATCCAGTATTGCTTGCGCATGGAGCAATTGATAATGGGGCAGATCTTGTTTTAATGCATGGGCCACATGTTCCAAGGGCTGTAGAAATGTATAAAGATAGATTTATTGCTTACAGTTTGGGAAACTTTGTCAACTATGGCTGGAATCTGAGTAAATTTTCAAAAATTGCGCCATTATTATGGATTGAACTTTTTTCTGATGGTAGAGCCTGCAAGGTGCATATTGTTTCTTTCATTCAACGAAAAAGCGGATTTCCAGAATTTGACACAGGCAATTCAACATATACAATAATCAAGAAATTGACAGAATCTGATTTTGAATCTGGAAACATTAAATTTACAAACAGGGAGGAATAAGTGAAAAAATTTTGTTTAATTTTAGCAATGTTTTTAATTCTTTCAGGGGGCATTGCAATGGGATTTGAATTGGCGATTGAAGCAGAACATTTTAAACTTTCAGGTGGCTGGAAGGTTGTACCAGGTGGTTATTTTCCATCACAACCAAATATATGGAGTTTGAACTTAATCATGGCAGATGAAACCGATGGACGAGCAGTTGCTACAAAGGTCGTTGAGATTCCAGAAACAAAAAAATACAGGTTGTGGGTAAGATACGAAAGTTGTTATGGTTTTGGTTCTGTATTCAAAATATCAGTCATTCAAAATGGTAAGATAAAGGCAGAACAAGTATTTGATAGAAAAAATGATCAAAAGTACTTCCCGTTTAATAAGGGTTATACACAGCAACTTGCCTGGTTCTGGCATAGTACTGATTTCTGCTATCAGGGGATGGATGCAGAACTTGAAAAAGGTTCTGCCACCATTGTTATTTCAAAAGATAAAAATGAAAAACCTGCTGCGAAAAGGGTTATTGACCTTGTGTATATAACAGACGACCTTTCAATTGTTCCAGGAAATGACTGGAATTGGAGGGGCGCTAACGAACCACCAATTATTTCAAAATTCAAAAAACCAATATATGTAAGGGTAACATGCCTTGAAGGTTCTGCCAGCGTGAGCGTTCAAACATCATTGTACTTGATTGGCTATTACAAAGGACCACGAGATATTTATTATGCCTTAAAGGATAAATTATCAAAGGATAAACCCAAAAAAGGTGAAATGTTAAAATCAGGCGAAAGTACTGGCTGGCAACAGATAATGGTATCAACTGTAATGTCGCCTGAAATCAGTATTTCTAAAAAAGGTGAAGGAAAAGTTAGTGTTGAAATTGCCAGTGAAAAGCCAGAAGATGTTGTGAAAAAAATTGAACTCAATCAACCAGAACAGAATTGTTCTGTGATAGTTGCTATTGGGAAACAAAGGTATGAAGAGGGATTGCTTGATAAACACAAAGCCCTAACTGTAGAAGAAATTTTACAGAAACAAAAGAAAATACTTGATGATTATAAAGTTTCAGGAAGTCCTGCAAAAAAACTTCTCATAGCGTTTGGACTTGGAAAACAGTATTTGAAGGAGCAGTTTGACCTTGCAATTGCCTGTGGTGCAAATGCTGCTGCATATAGCAGCCAACCAGAAATTTTTGGAGTAAACCCTACTTTGAAGGGATTTAATACGACGGTTGGTGCTTTAACCGCACAGAATGCTCATATGACAAAAGAATGTTATCAGGGTAATTTCACATCTCTTGAAGAAAGGTACAAGAAAATTGCGCAGGATACTGAAAGTACGCTTGGAAGAAAAATTCCGTACAGAATTAAATTGATTGAAGAATCAGGTCCACCTTCTTTTGAAACCCTGATGACATATGATGGATTAAAGCAGCAGTATATTGATTATTTGAAATCTGAAGGATTGAATCCCGATGATGTTGAGAAGGATTCAGATATTGCTTTTTATCACCAACATCGCTTCAGAGCACTGATATTTGCGAAATTGAATGCTCAGGCAACAAAGTTAATAGAAAAATACTTTCCTGAAGGAACAAGAACCAATTCGGGTAGTTTCTATCCTTCAACTGGTTCTATGCCGACGCTCGCTAGGGGAGACGATCCATTTTTACTTTTTAAGGAGAGAGGCGTAACAGAGTTTTCAAGTGAAATTTCCTGGGGATGGGGTGGAACACCAGATTACATAGGACCGCAAACTCAATCATATGAAGCAGCTCTTGCAAGGGCACTAAGTAAATACCACAATTGTCCGATGGGTTCTTATTTGATTGCAGATGGTAATCGTGGTTATACAGGGGACTATGTTGAACTTGCCAGTTATCCAATGTATACCCAGGATTTCAAATGGCTTCATTACTACTACTTTGGCTGGATTATGGAATGTACATTTATCGGATGTCCTGATGTAATGAAGGGAATTAAAAAGGTAAGTTATATACTGGGTAAGGTTGAAGATGACATTATCAATTCAACATTGGTACCTGCAAAGGTTGCTATCGGTTGGTCTTCTTCCACAGACATATGGGACCTTGCTTTAAAACCAGAAAATAGCCGTCTGTGTGGAAACTGTGTTTATCCTCAGGAACGCCAGAATTTATATCTGATTTTGAGACACCTTCAGTATCCTGTTGACATTCTCTCAGAAGAAGACCTTATGGAAGGATATTTGAAAAATTACGATGTTTTTATACTGGTGGCTGACCATCTGAAACCTGCTGCTGCGCAGGCATTAAAAAACTGGGTACAGCAGGGTGGCACTTTGATTTCTGTTGCAGGTGGTGGGCTTTTTGACAATTACAATAAACCATTGAACACCCTGATGGAAGTGTTTGGAATTACTGATGCAAAGTTACAAAAGGAAGTGCTTGCTTTAAGACCAAAACTTGAACTTGTTCATGCAAAGCCACTCGATTCAGTTGTTTTCAATAACATTAACAACAAGGTTATTGGATTTGATATCTATGGATACAGGCAGAGTTTTCAGGCAGGCTCAGGAAGAATTCTTGCCACTTACAAAAATGGAGAACCAGCATGCATTGAGAATCAATACGGGAAAGGAAAGGCAATCATTATGGGTTTTTTGCCAGGACCTACCTACTTCAAACCAGCAATTCCTGTTAAGCCATATGGAAGGGGTGGGATTGATGAATTGCAAGGGTTTGTTCCGGCTTCTTTTACTGACGAAATCCCAGCAGTTTTCAGATATTTCCTTTCAGGGGTAAAAAGTCCTGCTGTGTGCAATGAACCTCTTGTTGAAACAATTTTGAGAAAGTCAGATACTGGTTATGTGCTTTTTCTGATAAATTATACTGGTAAAAATCTTAAAAATGTGAAGGTGAAATTTTCTTCAGAACAGAATGAATCAGTAAAATCTGTGATGTCTGTATTTTCCACATGCCATTTCAGGAAAATTTCAGATGGTACTTACCAGATTGAATTAAAGAATCTCGAAAAATTTGATTGTGTGAAGATTACAAAGAATTAGTTTCTATTTTTTCATAACCTTTGAACCAATTGGTTACAATAAAAATATTCCAACGTACGATGATGGAAGAAGGATCTAATTTTTTTCAGAAGTATAAACTGATAGTATTGATTGAGTCCAAAAATATACAAACATTGTCAATCTGAACATATTTCTATTTTTATAAAGAATGGTTGCAATGAAATATCAAAAAACATATGGAGATAGACTGGTGTCACGTATTAATGTTTACTCCGGGATGAACCTGTCCAGAGACTCAGAAATAGGAAAATAAATAAAAAAAGGTGGTATGTGATATTTAGTAAAGTGCAAATTGTTCCAATGTACCAGTGCCATTTGTTCTTTCAAAAATGTTGTTCGCGGGATCAGACAGTTCAATTTTTCCAATCGTTTGAAATTTTATCAACATAGTGTATCATAAATGGTGTCTTGAAATGGGATCTAACTGTTAATAGCAAAGTTGATTTATTATATAAATTTAGCAGGGGAGGAGAGAAAAATGAAATTTGGGGTTGCTGATTATGGGATGAATGTATGGTATGGTGGCTTATTTGATATTGAACAGCGTCTGACTGATTTGAAAAAAATTGGTTATGACGGTACTGAACGACTTGTTGCCAGCAGTCCTTCAGAGGCACTTTTGCGTTCAGGAACTTACAGGAAACTGGGTATGGATTTTGCCACATGTCTCGGACCCACTCCACAAGCATCAATCCAGTGGACTTCAGGACTCGGTAAGCATTATGTGTGGACAGCAGTTACTGGTAATACATTTGATGTTTTTTGCAGGCAGGTGAATCATCAGGTTGAGATTTGCAAAAAATGGGGTATTCGTGTTGGTCTCCATAATCACCTTGGGTCTCTTGTAGAAACCCAGGAACAACTGGAAGAGTTTTTAAGAAGGTGTCCTGAATGTGGCTTGATTCTTGACACTGCACACCTTGCGGCTGCAGGAGGAGATCCTGTTGAGATAGTGAAAAAGTATGGAAATCGTCTTGTCTCTGTACACTTAAAGGACTGGTTTGTGCTAAATCCTGAGATTGGACTGGAACAATGGACAAAACGAGGAAGGTTTTGCGAACTTGGAGCAGGTAATATTGGACTTGATAACATTAAGGTCATGAAGGAAGTTGTCAAATGCGGATATGATGGATGGATTTTTATTGAACAGGATACGCATCTTCAGGATCCACTGATAGACCTTGCAAAAAGCAGAAATTATCTTAAAGACGCAGGGTTTTGATTCAATGGAGGAAACTGAAATGAAAAATCATCCAGTTAAGATTGGAATAATAGGACTGGGCAGGGCAGGATGGGGTATGCACTGTTGTGAACTTGATAACTTTAAGGATAAATTTCAAATCGTTGCAGGTTGTGATATTGTACAAGATTTCAGAAAACGTTTTGTGGAAAAGTATGGATGCAAGGCCTACAAGAGAGTTGAGGACCTGATCAATGATCCGGATGTTGAACTGGTTGATATCGCAAGCCGTTCTAAAGACCATGTGGAACATGCAATCATGGCTCTGAAGGCAAATAAATATGTATTTCTTGAAAAACCGCTGGCTACAAGTTACAGCGAGGCGCTAAAGATTGATAGATTGCCTGCCAGCCAAAAGAAGAAACTATTTATCCGCCATAACCGTCGTTTTGATCCAGCGTTCCAGCATATCAGAGAAATTATTGCTTCAGGGATTCTTGGGCAGGTTTTTGAAATAAAACTCCGTCGGAATAATTATCAACGCAGGAATGACTGGCAAACCTTAAAAAAATATGGTGGAGGACTATTGCTGAACTGGGGTCCTCACATTGTTGACCATGCGTTGCGTTTTCTTGACTCACCGGTGAAAGAAATGTGGAGCGATTTGAAAAAGATTGCTGCTGCGGGTGATGCAGAGGACCATATTCACATCATTCTTAAGGGTAAAAATCAAATGGTCGTTGACCTGGAAATCAGTGGAGGGGCGGCAATATCAGAGTCAGAATATCTTGTTTTAGGAAGTAAGGGCGCTCTTGAATGCACAGGAAATGAGATTAAATTACGTTATCTTGATCCTTCAGTGCCTTTACGAGAGTTAAAAGCTAATCCTGGAACTCCTGGGGTAGGTTTTATTTCACCTGAGAAACTTGTCTGGATTGAAAAGACGATTCCTGTTAATCCAGAATTAAAAGTTGAGATGCATTTTATCTGGGATTATCTTTATGAGGCAATAAGAAACAAAAAACCTTTCCCTGTAAAATGGAAGCAGGCGCTTGAAGTTATGAGAATTATTTCTGCTGCGAAGAAGGGAACGAAATTCAGTTGATATGGTGAATTAATAATTGCTATTTATTATTTCACAGTAGTGGAAACTACTTTTATTCATAAAGTATTTAATGTGTAAGAAGGTTATGTCAGGTTAAAGTTATCGCTATCCTTGAACGATTTGACAAAAGAAATTTATGTGATAAATTTATATAACTTTTAATTTTTTGACCAAGTTAGTGATTAATTTCACAAAGTTATATGAAAACATATTTTATTGAGAATAATAGAATAGAAGAGCTTTTTACCGGATGGCTTGGCGATTACGATGTTTTTGCACCGTTTTCCAGAAGCCAGCATTTATTGTATGAGTCAGTGTCAAAGGAAAATTTCGATGAGGCGGTTATAGGCGTAGTAAGACCAATTCAACCACTGAAATTTTTCCTTTATCCCTTTCAGGAAAGGGTTGTTCCTGAAATTGCCACTTCCAGAAAAAGAATTATTATTGGCGCTGCCAATTGCGATTTGCAGGGGTTGAAAATTCTGGACAGGGTTTTTCTTGAAGGGGATTATAAAGACCCAAATTTCATTCAAAGAAGACAGAATACGTTTATTGTTTCAATAGATTGTTCTCAGCCCCTATCTGTTTGTTTTTGTAAATCCCTTGGATTAAATCCATATCCTGAAGATGGATTTGACCTGAATCTGACGAAACTTGAAGGGGGTATTGTTGTTGATGTTGGCTCTGAAAAGGGTGAAGTATTATTGCAGGATAAATCTCTCCTGAAAGATGTCTCAGAATCTTTCCTTGAACAAAGAAAGAAATTAAGAGAAGGTGTTTCAAAAAAGATTGTGAAGTATAACGAACAATTTCATATACCGGAAAAAATTTCAGAACAATTTAAATCCATGTTCGGTTCAAAAAAATGGGGAATGGTCTGGGAACACTGTGTCCAGTGCGGCAGTTGTACCAGTGTGTGCCCATCATGTGTATGCTTTCTCCTTGAAGATGTAAGTAAAAACGAAAATTTTGTTAAAGCCAGAATATGGGATTCCTGTCTTTTCCCAGGTTATGCAAGAATGGCTTCTGGTGTGTCTCCAAGGCCATTGCTCTGGGAAAGATACAGAAATAGATTGGCGTGCAAGTATCAGTATATGGTTGAGAACTTCAAAATGATAGGTTGCACTGGTTGTGGAAGATGCATCGCAGGATGTCCTGGTAAAATTGATAAAAGAAAGGTGCTTTCGTGTATTTTTGAGGATACACTTTTTGAGGATACCTTCAAGGATGTACGATATGAATCACTCAAATACTTATAAACCATTGAAATGCGTTGTTGAAGATGTGATTGAGGAATCTCCAACAATTAAAACAGTTGTTTTGATACCTGAAAAAGAATTTACTTTTGAGGCAGGACAATTTATTTCATTTACTGTGCCTGGTATTGGCGAAGCGCCTTTTACTCCTTCATCATCTCCTTCTGTTAAAAATAAACTTGAAGTGACTGTAATGCGTACAGGGCTTGTTACTGATGCCATTCATAAACTGAAAAAAAATGATATTGTTGGAATAAGGGGACCATACGGTAAACCCTATCCTCTTGATAAATTTGCAAAAAAGGATGTTTTACTTGTTGGTGGTGGAGTGGGGTTAGCACCTATTAGAGCTTTGTTTTACGCGCTGATTAACACAATTGACCAGTATAAAAAAATTGTGTTTTGTTGCGGAGCAAAGACGCCTGCTGACTATATTTACAAAGGTTTGATATTGAATGAGTGGCTTAAACTTTCTGAAAAATTTCCGATTTCTTTTAGAATTACAGTTGATAGAAAGGATGATAACTGGAAATTTGGAGAAGGGCTTGTAACAAAAACGCTTGATAATCTTGATGTTGACATTTCAAACAGTGTCGCAATTGTTTGTGGGCCTCCTGTTATGATGAAATTTGTTACACTTAAACTGCTTGATGTTGGATACAAGGATAGTGACATTTATCTTTCAATGGAAAGAAAAATGTATTGTGCGGTTGGTCATTGCAGACACTGTTTAATAGGAGCATATTTTGTATGCAAGGATGGTCCTGTATTTACTTATGATTTGATAAAAAATGAACCAGGGGTCTGGGCATAATGAAAAAACTTTTTGTTGATTATGAAATATGTAATAAGTGTCCGGAATGTGTGATACGATGCAGTTATGTGCTTCATCCCGCCAATAACGGTATCACTGATTTAAGAGAACAAATTGCTTTTTTCTTTGCCTGCAGAAGGTGCGATGATTATCCCTGTGTTAATACCTGTCCCAAGAATGCTTTGAAAAGAGAAAATGGAATTATCAAGCGGTCAAATTTTCTCTGCATTTCGTGTAAAAGTTGTGCTCTTGCATGTCCCTTTGGAACAATACCGATTAATATCCTGCAGTACCTTACAGAAAGATGTGATGTTTGTCTGGGAAGCAGATTGCATGAGGGAGACAGGTTTATCTGTATAGAAAGTTGTCCTTATGGCGCTTTAAAACTTGTAGATGAGGAAGAATTGAATGGAGTAAAGAATCTCCATAAGATTGGAGAGCATATTATTGTGAAAGCAATCAGCTGGCTTGAAGTTTATGAAATAAAAGGAAAATAGATGTGGACATCATGAAAATTTTTCTGTTGATTATTGGAAGTTTTGTGATTTTTGGAATATCTGGAATAATGAGCGGATGGCTGGAAAGAAAAATTACTGCAAGGTTACAATGGAGGATTGGACCTCCGTGGTGGCAGAATTTTGCAGATTTTTTAAAACTTACTGGAAAGGAAACTGTGGTGCCTGATGGAGCCAATCAATTCTTATTTTTTCTTGTTCCTGTAATAGGGGTTATTTCAGTGGTCATTACAGGTGCTGTGTTATTGTCCGGGATTTTTTATAAACCATTAAGATGGGACCTGTTCATATTTATATATTTGATGATGATTCCTTCCATCACAATTTTTCTGGCTGGTGCAGCAAGTGGTAATGTTCTTGCTTCTGTTGGTGCTGGAAGGGAACTTAGGTTATTGTTAAGTTATGAACTTCCGTTTATCCTGGCATTACTTGTGCCTGTTGTAAAATATAATTCTGCACAAATATCTGAAATTATGAATCATCAAATGATGCATAAGATGAATATAGGGGACATTTCAGGATTTATTGCGTTTATTGTGGGACTGCTTGCTTTTCAGGGAAAAATCGGATATGTTCCTTTTGATGTGTCTGAAGCTGAAACAGAAATTGCGGGCGGTACATTCGTTGAGTACTCTGGACTGCCTCTGGCATTGTTCAGACTGATGAAATGGATTCTGCTTTCCATTGGTGTGACATTTTTTGTCATTTATTTTCTGGGTGGCTTTCACAACCCGGTGACAGGAATTTTAAAATATTTAGTGGTTCTTTTGCTCATTGTTCTGGTTAAAAATACAAACCCACGATTGAGGACAGATCAGATTTTGAGATTTTCATGGGGATGGTTGACAATGTTTGGATTTTTTGCCCTGATTCTGTCATTGGGTGGGTTTTAAGGGAGAAAAAAGGTGGCTCTTGACTTAAAAACAAAGGCATTAAAGAAATCGTTATTTGTGTTCCATCTTTCGACAGGTTCCTGTAATAACTGCGACATTGAAATTCTTGATTGCCTTACTCCAAGATTTGACATTGAAAGATTTGGTATGGTGCTTGTAGGCAGTGTGAAGCATGCGGATGTCTTGCTTGTAACAGGGATTGGAACGATTAAAAATGCAAAAAGGATACGAAAACTCTATGAGCAGATGCCAAAACCTGGTTTTGTTGTCGCAATTGGTGCATGTGCGTGTACAGGTGGTATTTTTAAGGAAGGATATCAAATGGCAGGACCAATTGACAAAATTATTCCAGTGGATGTTTATATTCCAGGATGTCCACCAAAACCAGAGGCGATGATTGCTGGGATTGTGAAATTGCTTGAAAAAATTAAGTGAGAAAACATGGATATCATTGAAATAATAAAAAATGAATTTGGAAGTAAAATTAAAAGCGTTCTTCCTCATAATGAAAAACGGATTTATATTGAAATAGATAAAAACGACCTGATTGATGTTGCAAGATTTGTTTTTCAGGATATGGACGCAAGGTTTATCACTGTTTCAGCAGTCGATAATCTTGAAAATATGGAAATTTTATATCATTTTTCCTGTGATCCTGATGGAATTGTTATTTCATTGCGTGTTTTTATTGATAGAAATAAGCTTCTTGTTGAATCAATAACGTCTATTGTAAAAGGTGCAGCGAATATTGAACGAGAAATCTACGAACTACTTGGAATAAAGTTTTTGAATCATCCGGGATTAAAAAGATTTTTAACAGACGAATTTCCAGAAGGGTTTTATCCTTTAAGAAAGGACAGTCCAAGGAAGGCAGAGCAATGAAAAAGGTTATTGTACCAATTGGTCCATATCATCCTCTTTTTGAGGAGCCAGAGTATTTTGCTCTTTATTGCGACGGAGAAAGAGTTGTAGATATTGAATGGATAGCCGGTTACAATCACAGAGGAATTGAGAAGCTTTCTGAGAGTAAGCACTGGGACCAGGTGACCTTTTTAATTGAAAGGATATGTGGCATCTGTTCAACATCTCATCCGGTTGCTTATTGTAATGCTGTTGAAGACCTTGCGAGAATAGAAATTCCAGAAAGGGCAAAATACATTCGCAGTATTGTCGGAGAACTTGAAAGATTGCACAGTCATTTATTGTGGGTGGGATTGGCAGGACATTTTCTTGGTTATAACACTGTCTTCATGTGGGCGTGGAAGTACAGAGAGCCAATTCTTGACATAATGGAGATGGTTACTGGAAATAGAAATCATTATGCAATGATGAAAATTGGTGGAGTGAGAAGAAATATTGAAAATGAGGATATCGACATTATAAAAAAGATTCTTGACGAACTGAAAGGAAAAATTGAAATGCTTACTGCTGCTGTCCTTGACGATCCTGTTCTTGCGGCACGGCTTAAGGGTGTGGGCGTATTGACAAAACAGAATATAAAAGATTATGGTGCAGTAGGTCCCATAGCGCGGGCTTCAGGTGTTGATATTGACATAAGAAGGGATAGCCCTCACGCTGCGTACAATCTTGTTGAATGGAAAGTTATAACCTGCCAGGATGGTGATGTTTTTTCAAAAGCAGTTGTCAGGCTGCTGGAATGCTTTGAATCCATCAAAATTATTGAACAATGCCTTGGCAAATTGAAAAAAATAAAGGGTGAAATTGAAGTTGAAGTTCGAGAAATTCCACCTGGAGAAGGAATTGGTCGTTATGAAGCGCCAAGGGGTGAATGTTTTCATTATGTGAGGAGTGATGGAACAAGCCGTCCTGTTAGGCACAAAATCAGAGCGCCCAGTTATGTGAATATACCAACATTTAAGGCAAGTTGTATTGGAGAAACTATTGCTGATGTGACAATTATTCTTGCAGGAGTTGATCCCTGTTATTGTTGTACTGAACGTGCTATAACTGTGTATGATGTTGATACTCGAAAGAAACTTTTTGATGGGAAAGACCTGATAAAATTGTCTCAGGAAAAAACAAGAAAAATCAGGAAACAACTGGGGTTTAAGGAAAAATAGATGGATACGGTGATTTATTATCTTATCGGAATACCGTTTATTGCAGGATTGGTTTGTTTGATTTTGCCCTGTAAGTGGAAAAATTTAATATGGGCTGTCACATTTGATGTATGTCTTGTCTTGTTTGGTTATTTTCTTTACTGTTTTGATGGAAGACCGGTGTTAACAGGAAATTTATTTGTGTGGGATGGTTTGACAAATGTTACACTTTTCGGGATAAGTTTTTTTGGATTGATGATCAGTTTGTACAGTTTTAATCTGACCGGTGATTTTCTTAACAGGTATTATGGATTGTTATTATTGACAGTTGCTGCAGGAATTGGAGTTGCAGTTTCCAATAATTTACTTTTGATGGCAGTGTTCTGGGGAATTCTTGCAATCACACTTTATCTAATGATAAATCTTGGCGGACCAGAAGCTGCGTATCCAGCAAAAAAAACTCTTATCATGGCTGGTGGAAGTGATTCCTTTTTGATTCTTGGTATCGCAATCGTCTGGATGTTAACCGGGGTTCTGAATATCACTGACATGCATATTGAGATTGATAGGACGCTCGCCGCATTCGGGTTTTTATGTTTTGTTGTTGCTGCTTTTACAAAAGCAGGGGCAATGCCGTTTCATAGCTGGATACCTGAAATTGCTGAAAAGGCGCCAGTTTCTGTGATGGCTTTTCTTCCTGCTTCAATTGATAAACTGCTTGGAATATATCTACTGGCAAGGATTTGTCTGAATATATTTTCGTATCATGAAACCATGTGGTTTTTACTTAGATTGGCAGGATCCTTAACAATAGTGTGTGCGGTTTTTATGGCGCTGATTCAACACAATATGAAAAAACTTCTTGCGTATCATGCTGTAAGTCAGGTTGGATATATGGTGCTGGGTATTGTGAGTGCAAATCCTGTTGGAATTGCCGGAGGCCTTTTTCATATGATGAATCATGCCATTTATAAGTGCTGTCTTTTCCTTGGCGCAGGGTCTGTGGAGGATAGGGCAAGAACTACAGACCTTGATAATCTTGGCGGTCTGGCAGGTGTGATGCCAATTACTTTTTTCAGTTTTCTGTTCGCTTCTTTTGCAATCAGTGGAATACCGCCATTCAATGGATTTTTTTCAAAGTGGATGATTTATCAGGGGCTGGTTGAAGCAGGGAAAAGTGGTGAACCATCTTGGATTTTGTGGATTGTAATGGCACTGATTGGAAGTGGTCTGACACTGGCAAGTTTTATGAAAATTATCCATGCTGTTTTCCTCGGTCAAAAGTCGTCAGGTATTAAAGAAAAAAATATCAAGGAAGTACACTGGACGATGTTTGTTCCAACTCTCGTTTTATCTCTATTATGTTTGTGTTTTGGCTTATTTTATTTTCAGGTACCCGTGGTAAAGTTTCTTATGCCGATTATGAGAATTGACGGTATTGAACATCTACTTAATCTGGAACTACCTTTGTTTTTAATTATTGTTGGCATAATACTCGGACTTATTGTTTATCCATTATTGGTACCGAAGAAAAAAAGAATTGCACCTGCTTTTATCGGTGGCGAGACACAGGAAGAAAATATGAGAGTGTCAGGAACAGAGTTTTATAATGCTATCAAGGATATGAGGTTTTTGAAAACAATGTATATCGCAGCCGAAAAAAAATTTACGGACCTTTACGAAGTAATGAAATCAATTGTTTCGTATTTTACTGAGGGTTTCAGGATACTTCATACAGGCATACTTGGTACATATTTAACCTGGATATTGTTTGGTATGCTGGTATTTTTATACATTTTTATTAAATGGTGATAGATGCAAGTGATGCAACATTTTAGAAAACTGGAGAGATGAGAAATGGTAGAATTGCTTGTCAGCATGTTGATTTTCTTCATGATTATAGGAGCGATTATTGCACTTGAAACAACTGACTTGCTGTCAGCAGTGATATCTATTGGAGCGATTGGCAGTGTTGCCAGTATATGCTACCTGTTTGTTGGTGCGCCTGATATCGCCAGCACACAACTTGTTGTTGAGGTTTTAATCATTATCATACTTATCAGAGCAACAATCAGGCACGATCTTATCACAATTGATGGCGATAAAGAATTTTTTGGTCTGACTGTTACGCTTGGTTTGATTTTTGTCTTATTTTTGTTTGGCTTCAGGGCACTTAGCAATCTTTTTGAATTTGGGAATCCTGCAATATCCCAATTTGCTGAAGCACCATCTAATAGATATCTTTTTTCTGGATTTCAGGAAACAGGAGCGAACAATATACTATCAGCAATTCTTTTTGATTATAGGGGGCTTGATACTTTTGCCCAATTAGGCGTGTTATTTGCCGGCATATGGGGCGCTTTCGCAATCATGAGAGTGCAGAGTAGAAGAAAGAAAACAGGTAAAGGTGAGAGCAATGAAGACAGATAAAAAGTCTCCAGGTATGAGTTTAATAGTGAAAAATACAGCCAGAACAGTAATGGGACTTATTTTTCTTTTTGGTATTTATCTTACGCTTTACGGCCACATAAGTCCTGCAGGTGGTTTTTCGGGTGGGGTTGTTTTTGCATGTACATTCATACTGATGACACTTGCATTTGGAAAGGACGTTGTGTTAAGGTTTCTTGGTAAAACCACCGCCTATATTCTCAATTGTTCTGCGGCAGTGTTGTTTCTGTTGATTGCCTGTTCAGGTGTCTTCTTTGGGGGGAACTTTTTTGAAAACGTTATTGAGAAAATGTATCCGTCGGCAAACTTTCGACTTTTCAGCGCAGGATTCATACCTTTTTATAATCTTTTGATAGCAATTAATATTGGTGCTGGTTTGTTTATGGTGTTCATAATTTTTTCAGTACGAAGGGTTGTTGAAATGGATGGTAAAAGAAAACTTATTACAACAGAATTTTTTGATATAAAAGAAGGAAAAATCCAATGATTTATACCCTGTGT
>DAONMJ010000011.1:11001-31868 GCA_035392545.1 bacterium | reverse complement strand
TCAGACCACTCTATTCTACCTTATTTTCCATCTCCACTTAATGGGGAGCAGTATAAATTCTCCCTTATTTTGCTCTTGACAAATGGGGGCATTACAACAGTGCGAATCCCTAAACCAAGGATTATTTGAAGGGTTGAAAACTCCTCCTTTGAAACTGCGAGTTTACCTGCTTTACAATTTTATTCCTGTGCATTATATTATTTCACCAATAAGGAGCAAAATGAAAAAATTCTTTCTCTCTGTAATTGTATCATGTTTGATTTCTGTATTTGCTGCAACAGGACAAACCCAGAACCCGCCTTTTAAGTATGTTTATGCAACAGCATACCATGTCCTTCCTGGTACTCATAACAATGAATCAGGCTACTTTTCGCTCTGTGAAGGTCTTGATGGGAGTATTTATATTGGCACAGCAAAATACAATGAAAATTCCTACCTTGTAGAGTTTGACCCGTATACAGAGACACAAAAGATTGTAATTGATACCCACAAGGTTTGTGGACTGAATGCAAAGGGCTATGCAGCACAGGCAAAAATCCACACAAGAAATTTCGTGGGTCCAAGCGGAAAAATTTATGTGGGAAGCAAACAGGGTTATCGCAGTTCAGGAGATACATCTGAATATCCTGGCGGTTATGTGATGGTGTATGCCCCGCGCACTCAACAGGCAGAATCCCTTGACATGCCGTATCCTGGCGAAGGTGTCATTGATGTGGTTGCAGACGAACAAAGACATCTCATATATGTTGTCACATGCGAGAATCAGCACTGGATGCTTTACGACCAGGCAACAAAAAAATACAGAGAACTTGGACCAATTCTTTTGCCCTATGCGACAACAATTGTTGATAAAACAGGTAAAGCGCACGCAATCACAAACGACTTCAAAATCGCAACATATGACCCTGTGAAGGATACTGTATTAATCAGACCCGTTACTGTAGGAAGAAAAGTTCTGACCAAACCATCTGGCAAAGGATACGCCATTTGTTTCTGGGTGCTTGCTGGTGATGGTAAAACCGCCTATATGACAATGCTCAGTTATCCTGACCTTTATGCAATAGACCTTGGAAGTACTGGAAAAACAGTCAAAGCACAATACCTCGGCAAAATGATTGAAGGCAAAAATCCTGATTCAAGGGGCTCTTTGTGTCTTCATCCTGATGGAAACATTTATTGCCTGTGGAGGATTGACAATGACACTGGTTTTGGCTCTGGATACCTGCATCATCTTGTCAGATACAATGTAAAAAAGAAAAAAATGGAAGATTGCGGAGTGATTGCAGTGAAAAATCCATCGTTTTACCAGTTCCAAAACCCTGATGGCACGCCAAAACCATTTTCACATGGGTTTCACAAACTTCCTGATGGCTCGTTAACAATACTTCATGTTCACATGGCGATGATTGCATGTCGTGACGGAACATTATACGCAACAACCCTTTATCCATTCACTTTATTGAAAATTGAAGATTTCAAACTTCCACAAAAAGCGCTCACACCGAAAGATAAAGGATATGCAGCAACCCAGTACTGCAAAACAGTCCTTGATGCCTGTGATAGGGTTGAATCAAATCTTTCCAATATTGTTGAGATTGCAGAAATTGTTGCAGAAAGACACATGAAAGGCGGTCTTATTGGCTTTTATCCCATTGTGTATCAGGGGCTTCAGGATGAACTGTGGGGTCGTAGTGGCAGTATGGTCAATATGGGATTTGACAGACCATTCAAAAAAGATAGAACAGAAGAAGAAAAAAAGATGGATGTTTCTATCATTGGCTGGCAGACAAAACCAATCACAAAAGACGAAGCAAAAAGAATTGAATCATTCAAGGCAAAAGGTGGATTTGTCATTGGATTTGGACCAAAAGACCTTGTTGAACTTGAGCCACAGGTGAAAGCGTGTAACAGATGGTTTGACACAGGCACAGGCACTGATGATAGATGCGTGGTACTTGGTGATGGTTCAAAGGCAGGAAGAACAAATCATCTGCTCAATGCTTTAAATGCCTGGGCACTCGTAGCAGAAATTTTCTCTGCCATCACAAGAAAAGGGCATACGCCAGCAATGTGGAAGTCATACGCCTACAAGGATGGTCCAGAATGGGGAAATCAATACCTTTTCAAAAAACAATTTATGGATGAATATCCTGTGACTCCAATACCAGAAGGCAAACTGGCAAAAAGATTTCTTGATGGCATCAGGTACCATGTAAGAAAATTTCAAAATACACAGTTGTCCAGCATCGAAAAGGCAGTTGATATGATCGAAAAAGAATTACGAAAAACTGATAGAATTACCATTGCCTCAATGGGACATATGCCCTGGACATATGTGGCAAAATATGAAGACGCACGATGGGCAGTGAATGCTGACCTTCACAGCAATGTCCCGCATCAGGTTGAAAATTACCTGAAAAAAACACCTGATGGTGCATTGGTTGTTCGGCTTGGTTATACAGGACTTGACCCTGACTCAAAAGAAATCTTCAAAAAGAAAAAACAGAGATTGATTGTGATCAGCGCAGAAAATGACCCATTTGAATTTCCTGACTGGAACATACCAGACGATGTCTGTGTTTACATAGACATGGGCTATGCCTTTGGAGATGCCTGCGTGGCAGTAGAAGGACTTCCAATAAGGATACTTCCACCAAGTGGCATAATGCAGATAGTTGCATATGAATGTTTGAATGTTGAAGTACTTTCAAGGTTAGTAAATAGAAAATAATCCTGTGGTATAATTAAATCCAAAAAGGAGTAAATGTGTGGACACCAGAACACTGGTATAATGACGCAAAAAACTGGGCGCAATCGCACAAAGATTATATGTTGAAGATGTATAAACTTAACTTGAATTTGCTTAAAAATCACCTGCCAGGCACAGGTGAACGCGACATTTACAGTTTGCTGAAAGAACATAATCAATCACGGCTCAATGCGCCGGTTGATTTCAAAAAGTACCCTGAACTAATTGGAGTAAAACAGTTAATCAGTGCAGAATGGAAGGGATTGCAGGATGGCTCAGGACTTGATGAATATCAAACCGCTGTGTATGTAGGCGCCATGAATTTCTATCACAGGATGATTTGTAGCGGCAAAATGGGAAAAATGGATGGGTCTCTTTCAGCACATTGCAGTTACATCTTTTTTCCTCATAGTGACCATGGAGTACTTCTTGCAAACAACCTTGACTCAAGTCCTGATGAACCATTTGGACCACCTGACTGGCCTGCACTCAACGAGCACATTATTATTGGCACAGTATCATCAGGCATCTACCTTGATGAACAGCCAGAAGAAATGTTTCCAGCGCCAGTATTCAAAATCGTCGCGCGATACTGTAGAAACGCAAAAGAAGCAGTAGAAGCGTTAACAAGGTACAATCAATTCTGGGGTCCGTGCAATGCTATTGTTGTTGACAGAAATCATAACTGCGCAATGATAGAAAAAAGCGCATGCAGGATTGGAGTAAGATGGTCAAAAGATGGGTTTGGATTTATCACAGCCATGACAGCAGAAGAACCAGGCATGCAGGCATATCTGAATGAAAGAAGGCAGGCATCATTGAAAGCGAGAAATCTGGGACCCGACAGTCCAGACGCAATTTACTGGAAAAAGCAGGACCAGAGACGCCAACTGATGAACGAACTTCTTGACCAGGCAAGAAAAAATCCAACCCTTGAAACCATGAGAACATTCATTCAGTACAGGGACCCTGTAAAGGGAAATGTCTGTGGCAATGGAGAAATCTATGGACCTGGTTGCCCGCCATCAGAATACACAATCAGAACAATAATATGGCTGTTAAGCGAATGTAAAGCGCTCTGGTGGGCAAGGCAGGACAACAAACCATCATTTGAAAATCCGATGCCTGAAGTAAAGTTTGATAGTATTATTCCCTGGGAATAAAAGGAACAATTATGTTTATCACAGGTCAGGTTATCATCATTTTGCTGGTATTACTTTTACCGCTTCTTGTGCACAGGGTTGAAAAAAATCTTGAAACATTTCTTTTTGTAATGGGAGTACTGTCTGCAACAATCTCCCATTTTTCTGGACCAGAGCATGTCTGGTCGCTTCACCTTGTTGAAGAAGCACTCGTTGAACCAATAAAAATTACCCTGGCTGTATGTATTGCTGGCTTTCTGTTCAAAAGATTCAGGCAATCAATTACAAAAAGCATTGCACACAGCGAAGCATTGCTCGGTCCTCATGTTTTTGCTTTCTTCTTTATCGTTGGTCTTGGTCTTCTATCAAGCATTATCACAGCAATTATTGCAGCGCTTGTTCTTGTTGAAATCATCAATGCGTTGCCCCTGGATAGAAAATTTGAAACCCGTCTGACAATCATTGCCTGCTTTGCCATTGGACTTGGCGCAGCATTAACGCCTGTGGGAGAGCCCCTTTCAACCATTGCAACAGCAAAACTCAAAGGACCACCATATCATGCTGATTTTTTCTTTCTATTTAAACACCTCTGGTTTCTCATTATTCCTGGGGTAGTTGTTTTTGGAATTATTGGCGCATTTCTCAGGGCACAGCAGCAAAATGTAAATACACAGTCCAAAGTTCTTCAGGAAGAAACCACAAAAGATATACTGTTGCGAACCGGTAAGGTATATCTTTTTGTTATGGCTTTAATATTTCTGGGCGCTGGTTTCAGACCAGTGATAGACGCGTATATTGTACCCCTTGGAGATATTGCCCTTTACTGGATTAACACTGTCTCTGCAGTTCTTGATAATGCCACTCTTGCATCTGCTGAAATCAGTCCGAAGATGAAACTTGACCAGATACAGTTTGCCCTGATGGGACTATTGATTTCAGGTGGAATGCTGATACCTGGCAATATTCCCAATATCATCGCAGCAAGCAAACTTGACATCAAAAGCAAACAGTGGGCAAAATTTGGATTACCAGTTGGCTTTGCAGTGCTTGTAATATATTTTATTGCAATGCTTATCTTTATTCTTGCATGAAATGTGTTTTTTGATTAAACATTACATTCATTATTCCAATGAAAATTTCCTGCGTTCTCTCCATTATACAAAAGAAACATTTCCCAGAATACGCCTTCACACCTTCCCCCTTTGTAAAATGGGTGGATTTTTGAAATTTCTCAGATCTTCTTTTTCTACTTTTCATTTTCCCTTTTTCAAAATTCCTTCCTCCATATCCCCCTTTACAAAAGGGGGACTAAGGGGGATTTCTCAGGCATTTTCTCCCTTTATAAAAGGGAGATGCAAGAGGGATTTATTGAAATCCATCCCAGCCTTCCTTTTACAAAGGAAGGAGACCTGAAGTTGGCGGGATTTTTTGAAATCTCCCCCAGCCCCTCTTTTATAAAGAGGGGGGTAGAAAAGGGGGGGGTTGCAAAGGGAGGAGACCTGAAGTTAGAAGGAAAAAATTATGTTTCATCCAGTAACCAGTAAGGAACTGTTAAATTTTCATCAACCTGATATCCCCCCATTTTTTTACATGGAAGATCTATCATAGCAGGCAATACAAGGCAAACAAAATAAAGAATAGTACCTGCAATAACATTTTTCATTATTATATATGCTTCATTCTTTTTCTATTTCTGCCTTCTTTGAGTTGATTTTCCTGATAATATCAGGGTCAAACTTTGGTCTTCTTTCGTATGTATAAAGACCATTGACTTCCTGCTCAACATCATATAGTTGCGTGTAGCAGAAGCCACAAATTTTGGGATGATTCAAAAGCACTTCAGTCAATTTTTTGTACCGTGATAAAAATTCTTTTTTTGATGCTGGTCTTGTTCCATAGCCCCAGCCCTGTTTTACTCCCTTTTCATCCCACCATATACCGCCATACTCACTGACCCAGTATGGCTGTCCTTTGTACGGAGCATCAACATCAGGATTATTCTGCCAGACAATATCTTTTGCCTTAAATGGTTCAAAGTCAGCTGCAAACTTTATCGGATCCTGATCATAATTGTGGCAATCATAAATATCTGTTTCAACATGAATATAACCGCTGGTATCAATCACAACACGGGTCGGGTCAAATTTTTTTGTCATGTAATAAATCTGTCTTATTAAATGATTATCCTGGGGCTTATGTGTTTCGTTCAATGGACACCAGCCAATGACTGATGGATGGTTAAAGTCCCTGTTGATGACATCGGTCCATTCGTTGATGAGAACAGACGATGCTTCATGGCTTGCGCGTTGTTTTATTCCCCAGTTGGGATATTCATCCCAGACAAGATAACCAAGCCGGTCTGCATGGTAAAGGAATAATGGCTCAAAGATCTTCTGGTGCAATCTTGCTCCATTGAAACCAAGTTGTTTTGCAATCTTGATGTCATTAATCAGGGATTGTTCTGATGGTGCTGTATAAATTCCATCAGGATAATAACCCTGGTCAAGCACCATTCTCATAAAGATTGGTTTGCCGTTAAGAAAAATTTTCTTTCCTTTGATGTGAATTTTCCTGAAACCAAAGTATGAAAACACTACATCCTGGTGGTCGCTTCCAGCATTCAGGGTAAATTTTACTTTATAAATAAATGGATTTTCTGTACTCCAGGGAATAAAATTTTTGATTGTGCAAAAAGAAAAAAGAGTGCCTGTGCCATTGGTTTTTGTTTCACAGATTTTTTCGTTTTCAGCAAATATTTCAATGTTCAGTTGTCCTGTGCCTTCAATATCAACCAGAAACATTACCTGTCCTGTGTCATAATCAGGATAGATACGAAAATGCTTAATGTAATTTGAAGGCCTTGCTTCAAGATACACTGTCTGCCAGATACCTGTCACCCTTGTGTAATAACATCCATAGGAATGATATAACTGGGATTGTTTTCCACACGGTTGAAGATATGTTCTGTTATCGTCATAGGCATTGACAACCAGCATGTTTTCATTGTTCAAAAAATCTGTAATGTCAAAACTAAATGGAGTATAACCACCTATATGAGAACCAATGTGATAACTGTTAAGCCAGACATTTGCAAGAAAGTCCACTGCTCCGAAATGAAGAAAAATTCTTTTTTTTCGCCATGTCTCTGGGATTTTAAGTTTTCTCCTGTACCAGACAGATACCATAAAATCCGTATTCTGTATGCCTGAAAGTTTACTTTCTGGCGGAAATGGCACAATGATTTTCTCCCTGAACTTTTTTTCAGGAAGGAAAAATTTTTTATCAATGCCAGTGTTTGACGTGTCAATCTCAAAATCCCATTCGCCATTGAGATTTTGCCAGTTTGCTCGATAAAAAGCAGGTTGTGGATGTTCACTTCTTGGAATATTGTTCATTTTCCATATCCCTTTCAAAGAAAACTTATTGCTTTTTCTGTCAGGTACATATCAAGCTCAAATAACCCCTTCCACCATGTTCTGAAAGATTTTCTGTCTCCTACACATTGAATGTAATAATTGCGTGCTTTTTTCTCAAGTGAAGCAATCTCGCGGCGAATTTGAAAAAACCGTTTTTTAATTTCCTGTTTAATAACAACAGGTATTTCCTTTTTCGTGGAATTCCACCACCTTGCTTCTTCCTGAAGAAAAAGCAGTTTTGTATACAGTAGTTGTGCTTCAACACTGATCAGTAAACCCTGTCCAAAAACACCTCTGGAATGTTTTGTCTTCAAAAGATTCAACACTTCAGTCAGTTGATGAATTCTTCTTATATTGCCTGGTCCTGGTGCATCAGCAGAAATTATCCAGAGGAAGTCATCAAGGGAAATTTCTCCATACTTCCATGCCATCTTTAGTTCTTCGGCTATCAGTTTTCCAGTTTCCTTGATGTCTTGTGAAGATGTGTTTCCTGTATAGGCAGCATATGCAAAATGCGCAGTATTATAAAAAGTCAATGTCCATGGCGGGCTGATTGGAGCATAAGAGTGGGCACGAGCCCAGTTACTTGCGATAATGCCTTTGCCGCCAAGTTTCATTACCTCGTTGACCATTGCCACAGGATTAAACAGTCCCCTGATGAAACTTGGGGAAAAAAGCATGTCAGAACAATTGTACACTGCACAGGTAGCCCAGAAGTTTTTGTTGTAATGGGCTGTGATTTTTAGTTGAGAAAAACTGTTTGGATAACCAGTGGTCTCGTCTACACCGATAATATTCCTGGTGTGTTCTGGAAGGTCTTCAAAAAAATCTCCAGGTTTTGCAAATCTTGCAACAACATTTCCATACACAGGCATTTTATAGGGATGTTTTGCATCAATTTTTGAAACCTTGATACCACCAATAATCACATCATGGGATATTTCTGATGTATCTTCATACTGCCAGGTCACGGGTATGCCATTACCCGGAAGATTTGATAATAATTCAGGACAATTTTCTGTGAAAAACATATCGTTCCAGAACATCGGCTTTTTTCCATACCTTCTTACAAGTTCCCAGACCCATTGCACATGTTTGAGATACAAGGACATTTTCCCGTTTTTTTCAACTTCTTTCTTACATCGAGAGCAAAAACCCAATTGAAATGTTTCATCCTGACCTACATGGATGTATTGACTGTCAGGATGAAACTCACAGACAATTTCAATAAGTTTTTGAAGATACTCTCGTGCCTTTTCATTCAAAGGACACAGTTGCTGGATATATGCCGGATTTTCAAACATATCTTCTGTACCTTTCAACCTTGAAAGATATTCAAGATGACCAAAGGTCTGAACAAGTGGAATCCATTCAATACCACGGTCCTGTGCAATGTTTATCAGTTCTTTCAGTTGAAATGTTGTGTATCTGTCATTGGGTGGAAACTGATGTTTCAAAGGAAGGTATGGAAAGCGATGTTCATACTCAACAAGGACTCCATTGATACCCCATCTTGCAAGCAGTTGAATAAAGTTTTTGAAGGAATCAAAGGGAATTTTTGGTCCTTTCAGGTCAATATGAACAATTCTGTTTTCAATTGCTGGCTTTCCAGTTACCCAATCTGCCCTGTTTCTCATTTTATTTTATACACCTGCCATCGCTTACCCTGCGAATCTTTTTATCACTGCTGCAATTTTTTTTGCTGTGTTTTCTAAATTGCGATTGATAAAGCGATACTGGTATTGTTCCATAAGAATTTTTCTTTCCTTTGATGATTCAGCCAATCTTCGTTTGATATTTTCCATTGTTTCACCGCGCTTTTCAAGCCGTTTTTTTTGTTCTTCCATGGAGGGAGGAAGAATTCCAATGAGGATTGCCTGTGGATACTTTTTTTTGATTTGCAGTGCTCCCTGGGTATCAATGGTCAGAAGCACTATTTTGTTTTCAGCAAGGTTTTCATCAATAAAATGCTTTGAAGTGCCGTAGTAATGGTCATAAACTTGCGCCCATTCAGCAAAGAAGCCCCCTGAAATTTTCTGCTTGAATTCTTCTTCAGCGATGAAGAAGTAATCAATACCATGCTTTTCACCTTTTCTCGGATTTCTTGTCGTATAGGATATGGAAACAGCAAGATGCTCAAACTGGTTTTTTAACTTATTAACAAGCGTCGTTTTTCCGGTTCCTGATGGTGCAGAGATCACAAACAGGTTTGCCTTATGGAGTTGCTTTTCCCTTTGTCTTGAGGTCATTGATCATGCGGACCGCGATATCGTAAAAAGCCAGGTAATTGTCTCTAACATATTCCCACTGTTTGATTGCTTTGTCTATCTGGCCATTCTTCTCATAGGCGTGCGCTAACACATCGTCAACATAGTCAGGATGAGGATATTTTATTGCCTTTTCAAAGTATTTCACTGCATTTGCATAATCCTTGCCTTTGTGGTAATAGGTCCATCCCAGTTCAAAATAGATATCGTATTTGTTGGCGTTGAATGGATAGGCAAGTCCCTTTTTCAGAAATTGTATTCCCTGTTCATACCAGAATTGTTTTTCTTCAGGAGTTTTGACTTCAGCATAAATATTGTAAGACATATGCCATCCGCCTATTGTCCAGACAAGAATGTAACTTGGCTGCAGCCACGATATCGCCTGAAGCAGGGGAAGGATTTTATAATGTTGTCCGCTGTGCCAGTAAGTTTCCATCTGTAACCATAATAAATCTGCTGCCAACCCCTTAAATCCACCAAGAATTAAACTACCTGCCATCTGACCTGGCATCAGCACCAGCGCGCTTTCAAGATTTTCCAGTTTCTTCCTGTAATCAATCTGAACCTGGACAAGATGGATGCAGATAAAACAAACGACAATTGCGAGGAAATATTTGTATCCTTTTTTTCTTTTCATATTTCCCTTTTTTCAAAAAAGTAAAGAGCAATAAAAAGCGCAATACAGGTGTAAAGAATCCCGTACAGAATTGTGTATCCAACATATCCCCAGCTCACATTGAGCCCCACGACGATTTTATCCCTGATATTGAAGTTTTCATAATTTGGGACAAGAGTATACAGCATATCTGCCAGCCCTTTGACGATAATGTTTTCTGTCCTCTCTATCAATTCCTTGCCATACGAAGTAAGATGCCCGACGATATAAAGGAAGAATGAACAAATAATATTGAAGGCGTCAGAAGTAAATGTTCCGAGAGCCAGTGTGATACTGCCGATTAAAATCAGTTCAAAAAATATCAAAAGCAGTGTTTTGAATACTTCTATGTCTGGCGGGCTTTTCTTTAATATCAAAAGCCCAAGGAAGAACACTGTTGCAAGGATGAAATTAACAAATATAATCATTGAAACGCCAAAAAACTTTCCAATGACAACATCAGACCTTCTTATTGGTTTTGTCACAAGCGTATAAATGGTACGACGTTCAATCTCTCCTGAAATGGCGTAGAGAGCACCAAAGATTGCTATCAGGGCTCCAAAAAATTCAATCGCTGAAAAACTCACATCCTTGATCATTTTCATTTCTTCTTCTGCAGTGAGAAACGAAAACAGTTTGGATGCTCCTATCACAATGAGGGCAAAAATCAGTATGATATAAAGGGTTTTCTTTCTTATGGATTCTCTGAATGTGTTCAGTCCTATCAGCCACATTTTTTTCATGTTGTTTCTCCTGTTTTAACAGAGGCCTGGTTGTCAAAGGTACTTATTGTTTTAACAAAGAGGTCTTCAAGATTTGCTGCCTGATACTGTTTGTTCAAACCATCAAGGGTTCCTGTCGCAAGCAGGTATCCTCTGTGGAATATTGCGATTCTGTCGCAGACCCTTTCAACCTCAGAAAGGAAATGACTTGAAAGAAGTATGGTTTTGCCCTGTTCCTTCAATTTCAATAAGAGGTTTCTCGTATCCCTGCATCCTATAGGATCAAGACCTGTTGTGGGTTCATCAAGAATCAGAATTTCAGGGTCATTGATTAAACTGGCTGCAAGCCCTATTCTTTCCAGCATCCCTTTTGAATAATGCCTCAGGGAAAGTCGTTGTGCGTCTTTCAATTCAACAAGTTCCAGCAATTCATCAACCCTTTTTTTCGTGGTATCTGCATCCATAGAAAACAAACTTGCATAGAACTGAAGCAATTCTGGACCAGTAAGATAATCATAATAATAAGGATTTTCAGGCAGAAATCCAACATGCTGTTTCATTTCAATATCATCCGGAAATTTATCCATGATGCGGGCTTCACCAGATGTTGGAAAAAGAATCCCGAGCAACAGTTTCAAACATGTTGTTTTTCCAGAACCGTTTGGACCAAGAATTCCAAAAATTTCACCCTGTTCAACCTGAAGATTAACCTTATCAAGCCCCACAATAACTTTCTTCTTCCCAAGAAAATAGTGTTTGGTGAGTTGCTTTGTCTCTATAATTGCCATAATCCCTCCCTGCCTTCTGTTATCTGAGTAAATTTATTGTAGCACAATTTCAACCCAATACAAAACCGCCAAAAATCATTTTGATAAGAGCCGTCAGAGTATCCGCCCTGCTTCCAAAATTTTCTGATTGATGTAAAAGTCGGGAATAAGTATTGTTCAACCGCATTGCCAGGTGTTTTTCATTTCCCTCTCTGTCGTGAATGTCGTCAAGAATCTGAAACGCTTCTCCAAACAATGCTCCGGTCTGTCTGAGTTTTTTTAGTATAACCCTATCTGATTTTCCTACAATTGCCGGAATTTCAAAACACAACCTGAAAAGTTCCCCTGTCTTTTTTTCGTCTATCCATATTTTCGTTCTGTCCGGAATCTTTTTATTTTTATAAATCATGTCAAGGGATTGACCCCCTGCCATTCCATCTGATCCGAGGGCATCACATGTTATGATCACTGCCTCTGGCTCTCCACATTTTGCAATCTCCCTTATACCGAGACACAGCAGCGCATCCCCTGCAAGAAGTGCCTCTGCCTCGCCAAACTTTTTATGACAACTCGGTTTTCCTCTTCTGAAATAGTCGTCATCCATACAGGGAAGGTCATCGTGTACAAGAGAAAAACTGTGAATCAATTCAATCCCGCATGCCACAGGCAAAATTTTCTTTGAAGGTATATTCAGAATTTTTGCCACAGCCAGGACAAGAAGCGGTCTGATTCTTTTGCCACCAGGAAACACAGCGTAATACATGGCTCGTTCAAGTCCCCTTGCCCGGCTGGAAGTAAATGCCAGACATTTCTCAAGGTAGGCATCTACCATTTTTATCATCTTATTGATGTCTTTCTCATCCATGATATACCTTTCGCAATCTCGATACACCAAATCCAGTCATGATTGCATGTGGCACTGTACTGCAAATCTCAGCCATATCTTCCACAGAAATCTGCTGATCAAGAAAAATCAATTGATCTCCTTTTCTGGCTTCTTCTCTCAATTCAACGACTGTCTGGTCCATGCAGATGTTACCCCTGACAGGAATAAGTTGTTCGTTATGTTTCATGTAAAATCTGTTGGAAAGCGCCCTGTTCAAACCATCAGCATAGCCAATGCCTGCTATCGCAATGGTAGTATCATGTTTGCAAACAAATGTGCCGCCATAACTGATTCTTGTACCAGCAGGCACTTTTCTTATGGACAGAATTTGTGCAGTACCCTTTAAGGCATATTTTAAGTTGGGAATGCCTTTGAAAATTTTTAAAAACAGTGAAGGATACACGCCATAGAGTAAAAGTCCTGTCCTGACCATTGAAAAACCTTTGATACTTTCAGGAAGATTGACAATTCCGCCAGAGTTTGCAATGTGTGTGATACCACGCAATTTTGCTGGCAATCCGGCAATTACTTTTTTAAAAATCTCAATCTGTTTGATGGCATATCTCCTGTCCATGCTTTCTGAAGTTGCCAGATGAGAAAAAATTCCTTCTAATTTTATTCCCTTTGAATTTTTTATTACGTTCATTACATTACTGACTTCCTCAGGCATAATGCCAATTCTTCCCATGCCGGTATCCACCTTCAGGTGAATTGAAAGACCTTTTGCATTAATAATATTCCTGATGAAACTGGCATCTGCCGCAGTAAGAGATACACGGTAATCAATTGCTTTTCTCACATCTGGCTGAAGTGAAGCACCAAGAACAAGTATCGGTTTTATAATGCCTGCTTTTCTCAACGATATTCCTTCATCAATCGTTGCAACACCAAACCAGTCAACAGTTTTTTCAATTTTCTTGCTTACAGGGATGGCTCCCATTCCATAACCATCGCTTTTGACACAGGCAAGAATCTTTTTTCCGGTAAACCTTTTCAGCACCTTTACATTGTGTGAAACTGTTTCAAGGTCTATTTCAAGAATTCTGCTCATTTTCCTTTATTTCCTTTCTTATCTGCTCCACAACAGCCAGTGGGTCAGGGCTTTGAATAATCGGCCTTCCAACAACAAGATAATCTGCGCCTGATTTTACTGCTTCAGTTGCTGTCGCAATTCTTTTCTGGTCATCATTTGAACTTGCTGGTCTTATGCCCGGACATACCATGAGAAAATTATCAGGAAATTTTTTTCTCAGTAATTTCAGGTCCTGTGGAGAACATACAATACCATCAAGCCCGCATTGATATCCTGTATCAGCAAGATGTAAAAGTTGATGTTCCATGGTTTCCCTGATACCCACATTGATAAGGTCTTCACCGGTAAATGAGGTGAGAACTGTCACTCCTATGATTTTTGTTTCTGGATTAGTGTTATCCCTGGCTCTTTTTGTAGATTCAAGCATTTTTCTTCCGCCATGTATATGAACGGTTAAAAGGTCAATACCCATACTGCAGGCACACTCAACGGCAAGTTCAACCGTATTTGGAATATCAAAAAACTTCAGGTCAAAAAATACCTTTTTTCCTGAACGTTTCAACCAGTGAATAACATCAGGGCCAAAAGCAGTAAAAGGAATCGCTCCGATTTTGTAATAAGCAACAGCATCCCCAATTTTTTTCACAAGGTTCTCAAGGACACTTTTTTCCCTGATATCGAGACTTACAATCAATTCAGCCATTTCTTCTTCCTGTGCTTTCAAGCATTGCAATGCAGACAAGAATCAAAACCACCTGAAAGAAAACAATCATGCCGCCTATCGTGTTGAGACGTCTCAGCAAAAGCGCTCCAAGCCCTGTGGCAAACGTGAGTAAATAGCAGTAAATGACTGCCTGAACCTGATTCATGCCAAGTTTCACAAGCCTGTGATAAATGTGGTTTTTGTCTGCCTGGAAAATAGGTTTTCTATTTTTTATCCTCAGATACATCACACTCAGGGTATCAAAAAAAGGAAGAGCAAAAATGAGTACAGGGCTCAATGCAGGAAGCACACTCTGGTCTGGTCCATAACGATAGTATGTCCCCATCATTGCAAGGCATGCAAGAAAATATCCAAGGAAACTACTTCCGCATTCACCAAGGAAAATTTTTGCCCCTGGAAAATTATATGGTATAAACCCTGACACGGCTCCAATAAAACATGCAAGCAATGTGGAAATAAATAACTGTCCATTGGAGACCGCGGAAAAGAAAAATATACCCCCGGCAATGCACGCAACCCCTGAAGCAAGGCCATTGGCGTGGTCAAGAAGATTGAAACTGTTCATACAGACAACAATCCAGCCAATAGTGAAAATTGCCTGCAACCACTCATAGGGCGCAAAGAAGGAAATTTTTATTCCTGCAAGAAATGTTATAATTCCGCAGATGATCTGAAACCCTAATTTCACCATTGGCCTCAGGTGGTACATGTCATCAAGAAACCCAAAAATCACAACCACTGCTGATGTAACAAGAAACACAGTCAGTTTTGGTAAAACATGCATAACCCCTGCGGCATGGCTGAAAAATTTTTCTGGAAAAATCCCCTTTAACATCAGCCCCGCTATAACAGTGGCAAGGATAGCAAGATATACGGCTATCCCGCCTGAAAGTGGGGTTGGAAACAGGTGGATTTTTCTCAAAGACGGCTGATCAATAACATCAAATGCAATGGCAAACTTTCTTACCACAGGAACAAGCATCAGGGAAAAACACAAAGAAACCAGAAACACACCCACGTAAATGATGTTCCACATATTTCAGCGGGGCGGCTGTCTACGCCCCGATCCTGTTAAACCAGCATTATACTATCTTGCGAATTCTGTTTCCCTTTTTTCCCTTATGACAGTAACCTTGACCTGACCAATATATTTGAGGTCCTCTTCTATTTTTCTCGCAATGTCCCTTGCCAGAAGCATTGCCTGCTGATCAGAAATCTCCTCTGGTTTCACAATGACTCTTATTTCCCTTCCAGCAGATATTGCGTATGCTTGCTCAACCCCTTTGAAAGAAGAACCAATTTTTTCAAGTTCCTCAACGCGACGGAGATAACTTTCAAGGGTATCCCTTCTTGCTCCGGGTCTGGTGGCTGACAATGCGTCTGAAATCTGAACGATGACAGTGTATGGGGACGCTATATCAAGGTCTTTATGATGACTCATCGCCGCATCAACAATTTCTTCTGACTCTCCAGCTCTTTTCAAAATGTCTGCGCCAATGTCGGGATGACTGCCTTCAACTTCCTGATCAAGGGCTTTACCGATATCATGCAGAAGAGCAGCCCGTCTTGCTATTTTAGGATTGAGTCCAATTTCAGCGGCTATCATTCCTGCAAGATATGCCGACTCCTTTGCATGCTGGAGAACATTCTGTCCAAAACTTGTTCTGTATCTCAATCTGCCAAGCAATTTCACTATCTCTGGATTAAGATTGTCAATTCCAAGGTCAAAGGCAACATTCTTGCCATCCTCAATAAGTTGTTCTTCCATCTCCTGAATGGTCTTTTGAATGACTTCCTCAATTCTTCCAGGATGTATTCTACCGTCTGAAATCAATTTCTCAAGGGCGATTCTTGCTATTTCTCTTCTGTAAATGTTAAAAGAAGAAATCGTAATTGCCTGGGGCGTATCGTCCACAATCAAATCAACACCTGTCGCTGCTTCAAAGGCGCGAATGTTTCTCCCCTCCCTACCAATGATCCTTCCCTTGATTTCGTCATTGGGCAAACTTACAACAGAAACAGTGCTTTCGGTTGCTGCTTCTGAAGCAAGTCTTTGCATGGACGCAAGTAAAATTTCCCTTGCTTTCTTATTTCCTATTTCCCTTGCCTCCTCTTCTATCTTGCGGATAATCTCCACGGAGCTGTTTCTTGCCTCCTGTTCCATCGCCTTAAGAAGAGTATCTTTTGCCTGTTCCCTTGTCATACCTGATATTTCTTCCAGTTTCTTGATTTCCTGTTCAATTCTGTTTTCCAGTTCACTGATTTTCTGCTGTATCTCGTGCTCTTTTGCGGCAAGACCTGCTTCCTTGGTTGCTATTTCGGCTTCCCTCTTTTCAATAAGTTCTGCCTTTTTCTCAAGCAGTATCTCTCTCTGATTCAATCTCCTTTCAAGAAACTGCAATTCCTTTCTCTTGTTTCTGGTTTCTTTCTCAAATTCAGAGCGGAGCCTGTACAGGGTTTCCTTTGTCTGGATATCAAGTTCTTTCTTCCTGGTTAACGCGATGTTTTCAGCGTCCCTGATAATCTCCCTTGCTCGCTCTTCAGCTGCCTTTATGGTTCTTTCTCCAACAAACTTTCTCCACAGGTACCCTATCAATATTGCAAGGGCTCCCCAGAATATGAACAACGGTATAATAATTGGCGTTGAATTTATATTAATGGCAACCACCCCCTTACAGTAAATCAGGGAAACCCGGGATGGTTCAGGAGGACAGGCGCAATTGCATACCAGTAATAACTCTATCTCTTCTGGTAAAACAAATGGTTACAGTTGTTTTTTCCATTTTATAACCTTATCAATCGCACTGACCTTATTCCCGGAAATTTCCCGATTTCGTTAATTGTTTGATTATCTATTTCCAGATCTAAATTCAAAACCGTGATCGCTGGACCACCTTTTACCCTGCGTCCCATCGTCATGGACGCGATATTCACCCCTTTTTTGCCCAGGATTGTGCCAACATGTCCCACAATTCCAGGCACATCATCATTTCTGCATACAATCAGTGTCCCTTCAGGCGTTGCTTCAACCGGGTATCCATCTATACTGACAATTTTCGGTTCTGAAGCGACAATTGTACCTGACAGAGAAACTGTTTTCCCTCCAATTGCTGCTTCGGTTGTAATGAGATTTGCATACTGCTGCGCTGACATTGTTTTCTTTTCAACAAGACCCACTCCCTTTTCTTTAAGAATCAAGGGTGCATTCACATAGGTTGCTTGCTGGAAGTGGCTGGCAAACCCTTTTAGAAAATATGCTCTCAGTGGACCTGTGTCGTAATCTATCATTTCTCCTGCATACTCTATTGTTAAACCATCAGGCATTTTATCTGCCATCTGACCGAGAAATAACCCCATTTTTTCAGCAAGGGTCAGATAACCTCCAAATCGTGATATTACCTCCTTGTCAATGGACGGAACATTTACCGCATTTCTTATGATTTTGTGGACAAGGGCATCAACTACCTGCCTGCATATGTCCTTTGCCACATTAATCTGTGCTTCCTTTGTGGATGCGCCAAGATGTGGTGTTGCTATCACGTTTTCCAAACCGAGCAGCCCAGTGCAGTCAGGTGGTTCAGCAGCAAACACATCAAGAGCCGCAGCAGACACCTTTCCGTTTTTAATATATTTTTCAAGAATGGCTTCGTCGAAAAGTCCACCCCTTGCCACATTCACAATCATTACCCCATCTTTCATCATTGAAAAACATTGCTCACTCAGAATATTTTCTGTTTCTTTGGTAAGTGGCAGATGGAGTGTAATAATATCTGCCTGTTTGCATATGCCTTCAAGGGTCACAACACTTATACCAACCTGTTGCATTTCATCCTGATCAACATAAGGGTCATACCCCAGCACATTCATTCCAAATGCCTTTGCATAATGAGCCACCCGCCTGCCGATTCTTCCGAGCCCGATAACACCAAGAGTTTTTCCAAAAAGTTCAGTTCCCATAAACTTTTTTCTGTCCCATTTGCTAGTTTTTAAACAACTGCACGCTGCTGGAATTTTTCGTGCCATTGCAAGGATCAAACCAAATGTATGTTCAGCAGCAGAAAGGGTATTTCCCTCTGGAGCGTTCATCACAATGATGCCATTCAGGGTGGCGCTTTCAACATCAACATTGTCAAGACCGACACCTGCCCGACCGATAATTTTGAGTTTTTTGCCCTTCTGAATCACCTTCGATGTGATTTTTGTGGTGCTTCTCACAAGAACAACATCATAGTCCTCAATCACAGCGAGGAGCTCTTCCTCAGACATCTTTCCCTTTTCATCAACAATGAAACCCTCTTTGACAAGGATTTCAATGCCTTCTTTCTCAATGTTATCAGTCGCAAGAACCTTAATTTTCATAAAATCTCCTGTATTTTTATTTTACCACGACAGGGCTATGTGTCAAAAAATGCATGCATGAATGGATGGAAACACCCAGATAAATACCTGACCCTCAACAAAAATGCAGTATTATTCTATAATCACCGCACAGAAACTCAACGGTGGTAAGTTATTAATTTTGAGCATCTTTCCTTTTATTTCAATTGATTGTGGAACTGTGCCTGCTATGTTCAATACACGCATTTTTGGTTTTCTGGAAACATCAAGTTCTTCTGTTTCCACAATAATTTTCCCGCTTGCTTTTTCGTTATCAGCAAGATTGGTCACCAGCAGTAGACACTTTCCCTGGTCTGACTGCCATAAACTTGGAAACAACCAATACTGGTCGCAATGCACCGCATGAGTCGGGCAGTAAGCGGGATTATGGAGTTTCACATAATTTCCATTAATACTGGTCATAGCATCCCAGAGCGGTTTGATATATGCAACTGCCTTTTCAAAAGGAACACCTGGTTCTAAAACAGGATGTCCGGTCATACCAAAGGCAGCGCATATCGCTGCAGCTTTTTTTCCTGAAAACATGGCCCTGTCTTTAAGATTACCGGCAATCAGGTGTGCTCCTGAACAGTCAAGGCAGGAATAATACGCTGTACTTTCAGGTAATTCCAGCAGTTCATCGTGCCTTATGGACAGTTCTCCACAAAGCGCAACATCAATACAGCTCTGACTCAGGGCAAACGGAAAACCCGTATGGCCGATAATCGCGCCATAATTCCCAACCCTTTTTCTCATAGCTTTCAGATACATGAAGTAACCATAAGCAGACCAGTGAAGTAAACTTGTTTTTGTGAAACCCATCGCATGCGGAGAATTCCAGTCAGGATAAAAACCATCCCAGTCCCTTTTCATGAAATCCTCAAACCAGGTCTGATACATCTGGTACTGTTCACAACCCCTGATGTAAGTAAGAACACGCATGCCACGCTGGTGGCATCTATCTATAAAAGCCCTGAACCAATCAGGATCTTTCACGATATAATCGGCAGGCGGCTCACAGTTTGTACCTGGATTCCTCATCCAGAATTGATGAATAATCATCACATTAGCACCAGTATCTGCTACCTCATCAACCCTTTTAATATCTGGGTTTCCATTGAACAACTGTGGCGGCTGGCAGGCAACCTGTTTAATGGGCATCAATGCCCATGGCCAGTCCTTTCCAATCTGGGCGTATGGATACATGCAATGAGCAACCCTGCAACCAAGGACATTGTTTCTATAGGCAGGGTCCACATTTGTACCACTCCGTGTACGGGATGTTAAAAATAACATTCCCCATTTATTCCTGTAACGAACAGGTTCTGAAACCCTCATTTGAGTGCCATGAAAGATATACCACTGACATGCCCATTGTTCGCCCTGTTTTCCTCCATAACTCATTGTATATTTAGTGTCTGCATCATTAAAACTGTTCCATTCATCAAGAACAAACTCAATTTTATTGCTGAAAAACTTTGTGTTTTCCCAGCCAAGGTCTATGGAAACGAGTGGCCATAGTTCTTTATGACATGATATTTCGTCAAGTTGTTTATAAAGGTCAAGACCATAAAAAACATGAGTGGTGGAATAGTCCCTTTTATACCACGGTTGTCTTGTAAAATATCCCCATCGTGCAGATTTTGCGGTTGCGACATCAATGGATGTGTTCATAGAAATTTCATTCAGGGTAAAACCAGTATTGCCTTCCACATCAAAAACCTGTTCGCAGAAAACAGCACCTTCTTCAAATACCTGGTATGTCTGCGTTATTTTTATCAGTCCTTTTGCAATAGATGCTTCGTTCTTTATCACAATTCTGTCATTGTCCACTGATTCCACAGTCAACTGTGACACTGTGTTTGATAATAGATAAGGGCTGCCATCTATGATGAACTTCAGCCCGCAAACGGAGTGAGGAAAAGAAAGTAATTTATGGGACTCTTTTTCATTCTTACATGAAAATTCCACTATTTCACCGCCTTTGTTTGCATCCCACGTCAGTTTTCCAGAACCTGTTTCAACAGTAATTTTTTTCTCTTTCTTTGTCAGTTTCAACATATCCGTAGCCCCCTTTTTGTTTCTTAACAAAACTTGATAATACAACAGAATTTTTCAAATGTCCAGTC
>DAONMJ010000011.1:0-10901 GCA_035392545.1 bacterium | reverse complement strand
TGACATGAAAAAAAGGGCAATTGTATTTGATTTTGATGGACCGCTGGTTGGAAGCGGGCAGGATAAAGCCATTCATATCCTTTTTTCCGCATTTGTTGCATGCTGGGACACTGATTTTCGAAAATTTCTCCATCCGGGGCATCTTCATCTGGATATTTCAAGAATGTTGAAGGCGCTCGTCAATTATCCTGGAGCACCCCGTTTCCAGCAATTGTCGGCTATCGTCAGTGCAATTGTCAGGGATATACCAGAGGCATTTGCGGATGTTCGCGAACTTGGTATTGATGAAACACTGGTGAATGAGTATCAGAAATTGCAGCAAAGGTATAACGAATTTTATTCTGGTCTAAATGAAGCTGCGGCGAAAATGTTCTGGAAGCCACTGAAAGGGGTAAAAACCCTCATCAAAAAACTTTCAAAGGATTATGATTTGTATGTGGCTTCTGGCATTCTTCAGGACATTCTTGAAAAGGACTTTGAACACCACGGTTTTGATAGAAAACTTTTTTGCGGGATTATGGGCAGCAATCCAGAAGGAACTGTTGACAAATCCGTGATACTGAAACAGATAAAAAACAGGCCGTATCAGGATATTTTGTTTGTTGGTGATTCAAAGAAGGATTTTGAATATGCAAGTATTGCAGGAGTAAAATTCTTCAGGGTGAAAAGTGCAAAGGATTACAACAGGTTTGTTGAAAAATTGAAACAGTGTCTGCCAGACGAACAGGAAATGTGCGAATTTACTGACCAGGAGTTGCAACGCATCAGGTTAAAAACACTGAAACTGATGAATCTATATGCCTCAGGAAAAATCCTGTCTTACAGTGAAATTACCAGTTTTATCAACTCAAAAAACAGAAAGAGTTAGGTCCTCAATGAAGACCTTTCAATTACCCCGTGTTCAAGTGGCTTGTTTTTCAACACTTCATTGGGCCCATAAAAACCCTTGCTGATTCTGCATAGAGAATAAAAAATCGTATTGGGTCCCACAAACACACCAGGGTCTGAAACCGAGTTGCACCCAAGTTGAGACCAGTCGCCAAGAATAATACCTATTTTGGGTCGTCCAATATCATACTTCTTGTCACAGAGTTCGATCACCACATTCTTTTTTCCAAAAACTCCTGCATAAATTCCAACATTTGCAGTGGTGCCCTGATTGCCAAAATGAGTGGCATAACCGCAGATACTATCTCCCACATAGGATGGGTGCGGGAAGTTTGCCTTGTCCATCATCACGCCATTTTTTATCTCGCCGCGGAATGTTCCTCCATCGCCAATAATCACATCTCCCCTGAAATATGCTCCCTGTCTGATGTCATTTTTATTACCGATGATTGTCGGCCCTTTAATACCAGCACCTGGTTCAACGGAATTTTGTTCTCCGATATAAATATCGCCTTCGTCAAGGAATATGTTTGTTCCTGCAAGCACTGTTTGTTTCCCGACAAATAATGTGTGTTTATTATTTTTCAATGATCCTCTGATAAAACCAGGTTCAAAAACAGCGCCATCTTCAACATAAATAATAAACTCTCCGATGCATCTTCCTTTGAAATGTTCGGGTCCCATTTCTTTCAAAGCACTGGTTTTTTTCTTTTCATCAATGGCTTTTTTTATCCATTCACATGCATATGGATGGATGGCGTCAAGCGCTGAAATCACAGATATTACGTCAGGTCGTGTAAAAAGGTCCTGATGCCTGAAGGGATATTTTTTGAAATCAAAATAGAACTCAACCCTTAATCTTTCTGGAAGGTCACCTCGGGATACTTCATTTAATTTGATAATATCTGCCATTTTGTCTCCTTGTGATGGAATAATTATATCTCAATTGACAGGATATGACAATAGATTTATCATACCAATAGAACCAGGAGGGCAGATGAAAAAGTCCATTTTTATAGTAGCAATCCTCACAATATCTGTTTCAGCGCAGGTGATGGAGAAAAAACAGATATCCCTGACAGTGTACAATCAAAATTTTGCCCTTGTCCGGGATGTCAGAACAGTTCAGTTGAAAGAAGGACTCAACACAGTAAGGTGCTCTGACATTGCGGCACAGATTGAACCAGCCAGTGTATCTTTTAAATCCCTTACTGCACCTGACAGATGTTTAATACTTGAGCAAAATTTTGAGTATGACCTGATGAATGCGGATAAACTGCTGAAAAAATACATTGATAAAAAAATTAAGGTGATGACAAAGGATAATAATACTTATTCTGGATTATTATCAAGTTATGATGAAAAATATATCTGCGTTGTACAGCAGGAAAATGGACCGGTGTATATGCTGACAAGGGAAAATATCAGAGACATAGAATTTCCCTTGCTTCCAGAAGGACTGATTACAAAACCGACCCTTGTCTGGAATTTATCAAGCGCAAAGACAACCCAGGACACCGTTGAACTGGGGTACATCACTGGTGGGTTAAACTGGCAGGCAGATTATGTGGCAATAGTTTCAAAGGAGGATACATACATTTCACTCAACGGATGGGTCACCATAGACAACAGAAGTGGTACAGATTATGAAAACGCTGAATTGAAACTGATGGCCGGGGACGTCAGAAAAATATCAGAACAACCAGCGACAAGGACTCTTATGATGGAAGCAAAAGCATCTGGTGCTGCTCAGTTTGAACAAAAAGAATTTTTTGAATACCATCTCTACACACTGGGAAGGAAAACAACATTGAAAAACAATCAGACAAAACAAATCAGTCTTTTTTCGGCGCCGAAAATCGGCATTGATAAAACGTATACATACGAAGGAGCACTTTATCGCTGGTACTATTATGACAACTGGCAAACACAGCAGAGCAACAAAAAGGTGGCAGTGAAGATTGAGTTGAAAAATACAGAAAAAAATGGTCTCGGTATACCTCTACCAAGAGGAAAAGTAAGGGTGTATAAAACTGATACAGACGGCTCCATGCAGTTTATCGGTGAGGACATAATAGACCATACCCCGAAGGATGAAAAAGTGATACTCTCGCTTGGCAATGCATTTGATATCGCTGGTGAAAGAAAAATTACGGATCACAAAAAAATTGCGGCAAACATCTTCAGGGATACTTATGAAATACGATTGAGAAACCACAAGAAAGAATCCGTGAATGTAAAAATTGTTGAACGACAGTTCGGAGAATGGTCAATCATCCAGACAAGCCATCCTTATGAAAAAAGAGATTCTGAAACAGTTGAATTTAATGTTATGATACCGGTTGATGGAGAAGTTATTGTTACATATACGTCAGAGTATAAATTTTAGGATATGATACAGAAGGACATTACTACCGCGCTTCTAACGCTTCATAGAAGGGTTGCAAAAGACCTGAAAAAAGAGCATGTGTTTAACAAGGTTGCGGAAACAGTAAGGTCTCTTATCAGGTCTGATGGATGCGCAATACTATTGATGGACAACAATACCATTTCTGTTGTTGCAAGCATCGGCTTTTCAAAGAAAACGCCTGAGTTTTCTGCTTCAATGAAACCAATCCGAGATATAATAAGAACCGGTAAGGGATTTATCAACAATGATGTTGAAAAGTCCAAATTGAAAAGTTGCTTGCCTGCTGGTTGCCACATGAAATCCATTTTATGTTTTCCCATCAAACAAAACGGACAGGTCGCAGGCATCATCCACCTTGACTCAAAAAAGAAAAACGCATTTACAGAAGATGATTTGAATTTTGTGAAGATTGTTTCATCAGAACTCACATCCATTATGGAAAGGAGTTTCCTTTACTCAAAACTTGAAGAAATGTCAATCAAAGACCCATTGACCGGTTGTTTCAACAGAAAAAACATCTCCCTTGACATAAAAAAAGAAATAGAACGCTGTAAGAGATACAAAAAAACTTTTTCACTCCTTGTAATAGATTTGGACAATTTCAAAAAATACAATGACACCTTTGGTCATCACAGGGGTGATAATCTTCTGAAGACCATTGCCGAAAAGATAAGAAGAAACCTGAGGAAAGCTGATGTTGTATACAGGTATGGTGGAGATGAGTTTGTTGTGCTTCTTCCAGAAACAGGAAAAACAGGTGCAATGGTTTGCGCAAAACGGCTTGAAGACATGATTGAAAAACTTAACATGAAAGTGGACAAACATACAAGAATTACCCTCAGCACTGGTATGGCTGGATATCCTGAAAATGGTGATACACCAACAAAAATCATCAAGTTTGCTGACAGGCAGATGTACAGAAACAAATTTTTAAAAAAAGCCGGTCGTTAAAATCTATCTGTTTTCACACCCAGCAATTTTCTTCAGTATTTTTTCGTGCAATGAAGCATTGGTTGAGACAACCACATCAAGAACAGTTTTCACATTGTCGCTGCATCTGACTGGATTACCATTGAAATCTGTTACCATTATTTCTGACTGTTGTGCGATAAAAATCCCTGAGAACACATCAACAAATGGTTGCTTCATTGCAAAATACACATCTATTTTCCCTTCTGCAACGTCAACAAATCCGTACGGGCCACCATTGGGAAGGAAAAACTTAAATGGAAGCAAGAGTTCTCTGTATTTATCAACAAGAGGAATTAAAAATTTTTTTGGTTTCATTGCGTACGACTCAATGCTTGCTCCATCCATTTCAGTAACATCGGGTCTTCCCATTGATTGCCTGTATTTTTTATCCAGTTTCACTTCTGTAACAATTTTTCCATGTTCAATATCCGCAAGATACGCTCCATTTTTCCACGCATATGCAATTTTCCCACTGACACAATCTCCAACACAGCAGCAGACAGGATTAAAATTGCTGTCATAAAAAGCAAGGGAACTATACCAGAAGTCCTTGATACCGTGCTTGAATAAATAACTTCCATCAAAAGGGTCGCACACCACATACAGGGGACTACCAGATTTATCTGTGTTAATTTCAACCCTTCCTGCTTCTTCTGAAAGCAGTACTATTGGTTTTCCCCATTCTTCAAGCCGTTTTCTATAGGTATTTTCTGTATCCTTGTCAACCCTGAGAATATCAGGATCCCAGTTCTTGTATTCTCCCAACCTCTTTTCTACTTCTTCCCAGCCAATATTTTTGTCACTGAGGTTTTTTACTATTTCCAGTCCTTCTGACACCATTGCAAGATTGAACGCTACTATTTCATCCTTTGATGAAAAACTTTCCATCCTTTTCTTAAATTCATTACTGAACATAGCACCTCCTCGGTTATTCGTACTGACAGATTTCGGGTTGTCCTGGCCAGTTTCCTCTGTCTTTTTCTGAGGTTCTTTGCCAGCGATAGTATAATTTTTTTTCAGGAAAAAAACAATTGGTAACAAGGGTATAATCAACGAGGCCCTGTTGTGGATGCAGTTTTAATCCGTCTTTTCTCAGACCACTGGGGTATGGTGTGATAAATAGTTTAACCACATCTTCAGATACTGGATGTTTACCCAAATTTTCTATACCCTTGCTTAATATTTGCTCCAAATTGTCGCATGCTTTCCAGAATAAAGCATCAGGACCATCATCCGCAAGACCAAAAAGTTTTCTATACTGGTGTCTTTTTTCAGTTTGATATTGCCCCTGTGGTGAGCCTTTATCCCTGCAGACCATTCCGCTGATGTGAGTAAAATGAGAGGGCTCTTCAGGTTGAAAAGGTTCAAAAAAATTCCTGCTGCATTTTTCAATGGCAACACTTCTGTATTTTTTATCGTAGATTATAACATTGCAACCACCCCAGAATACAGAATATTTTCTTAAAAAATCAACCGCAGAATCTGTATCATACGCATACATATCTACCATTTTCATTACAGGCAGTGGAAAAATTTCGTCTGGTTCGTCATCAATGTGCAGTCCTGAGCCCACGCCATCGATCACAACATTTCTATGATACCAGAATGCCTGTGAAATCGGTGCTCGTTCATCAAGACGCCTTGAAGGACTCCACCAGGTAATAGGGTCATCAACATTCTTAATATGCATGGGTCCCTGGTCTGTCTCAGGAATAAAAACAACCCTGCATTTTTCATCACAACATATCATTTTCAGTCCAAATTCTTTGTATCCACGAAAGGTCAGATAATCATTGGTACTTCTGAATATCGCTATCTCCTGCCCTGTGAGATTTGCAAATTCCACAAGTTTCTTATCCCTGGTAATCACATAATCCGCCCATGTTTTTGCTTCTGGAAATTTCACAAAAGAGGGAATGCTTGCCATTGCCTCTTTATAGTAATTTTCCACTACCTGCACCAATTCCTGTTTTTTTATATGCGGGGCATCCGCAATAATCCTTTCAATACCTGATTCAAGATAATAGTACCTGTTTGCATTGATTCTTTGCGCCTCTTCCATAGCATCTTTGACAGGATCTGGCATTGCAAATGTTTTAAATTCATCGCGATTGTACCACATAAACCCCCTTTACCTTATGATTATTGCATCTGCTAATTCAACATCAAACACTATTTCTGCCTTTTCCTTAGTTATCCTGACTGCTTTAATGGGCTTTCCGCTGGCAAGTGATATTTTTTTTCCACTCAGATTGAATGTGATTTCAAAAATGGCATCAGAAACATTGTTTGTACTCCAGTTGATCACAGGTATCACCATTCCATTTTTTGACTCAATGATTGTTGTTTCAATACATCCCAGAGGATTGCCCTTAGTGTCTTTAACAAAAACAGGCATATTTCCAGAACAGGCGGATTTTATCAGATTGCCAGTATTTTTTTCAAAATCAACCGGTATAAAATGAGCCATTGCATCGTCTGTTGAACCCCTGTCTACAGGTTTCAAAGGTATTGCTGGTTTGAAATAACTCAATCCAGGAAGAAATGCGCAATAAATAATCTGTCCTTTCCCTTTCTTTATTGAAACAACCGCAGGAGAACCATCTGAAAATTTACCTGAAATAGTAGTGGTCTTTCCTGGCTGAATTTTTGTAATTACGCCAAAAACTGGTATGGAAACTTTTGATCCATTTATTTCAACAATTTCAGACGCAGGTTTGGCAAAGGGCAGGTCCTGTTTGATAAACTCAACCCTGCTATTTTCTGGCTCTAATATTTCTATCTGTTCAAATCCAAGCAACCTGTTGAATACTGTATTTTTCCTGTTATACTGCTCAAACATCCCTGCGCCTGCTGTCATAAACAATGACCCACCATTTAACACCCACTGTTCAAGTTTTTGTGATGCATCCAGTGAAATATGTCTGTCAGTAATGAAGAGTGTTTTATATTTATCAATTGTTCCGTCTAAGGCATCCTGTTCAACAATGAAATCCAATGGAATCTGGTTATTTCTTATTGCAATGTACAGGGCACGCTTTGCCGCTGCAAATGAACCCTCATTATCTGACCAGATATCTGCGGTCTCACTGAACCATAATCCTGCATCTGCCTGCCGCACATTTCCCTGCTGGACAATGTCCTCAAACAATCCGTATTCTCTGAAACTTTTCAGTATCATTGCATATGTATCAAAATGTGAAACATGATTTTCAGTGTATGCCATATACACAGGATGAAATTCAAAAAGATTGAAAATTTTTGCTCCATGAGCAAGCGCAGCGTAAAATTGCCGTTTCCACATATTTGGCGTATTGCCTGGCCAGTGTGGCATTACATAGTAATGTATTTTTCTGTCAGTTTTTCCTCTCAGTCCTGCCCTGAAAAGGTCAAGATTGATTTCATTCATCTGTGGGCTACCCACAGGTACCTGCCAGATATAATCTTCTGCCCATGGCATTGTTAATCCATCTTCTCTGAAACAATGAACCCATTGAAACACCTCTCCAAGATATGAATGTTGATATCCTCCATGATGGGGCGAGAAATTTGCTCCAATACCTGCATCAGGAAGATATTTTCGCAAGGTATCGGTCAACTGTTTGATTGACTGTATGCCATAATAATGCTGAAATTTTTTCGACCAGTAATACAATGCAGGATTTTCAGTTTTCATTTTCTGGGAAGGATTATACACGAGATTATCCCGGTTACCCTGCGGGTCGATATCTTCGGGGTTTACTGATTGTTTTTTCAGATATTCAACAAATCCTTCCTTTGCTGCCCTGGCATCAGGTGCCGGTAGCCCTATTTCATCGCCTAAACTGACCACCCTGATTTTTTCTCTCTGCTGGCTTGTAAGGGACGTACACATTGCTTCAAGTTGCGCTGGATTTTTACCTCTCCAGTCAACATGAATATCAGGGTCTGTCGCAAGTCCGAATAATTGAGCAAATTCCTTGATTTTTGTTCCTGCAAATATCAGTGTTTGTTCAGGCATCTTTCCATGGCTTTTTATCTTTTTAAGATTTTCAACAAGGTCTCCAAGGGCTTCTTGCTCTGACTGTATTTTTTTTGAATATCTTGTGTCAGCAAGACCAACAAGATTAAGCTGGCTGGCTCCAAACAAAGTAAATTCTCTGATTTTTTCAATATTACCGGCAGCGTTTTTTACCCCGAATTCCAGAATACATGCTCCAGATACACCAAATCCCCACTGTCCATCATTAAGTGTATCCATGGTCGAACCAACCTCAATCCAGTCCGTTTGTTGCCCTGCATCCACAGACACATTGATTGGCTTCCAGGTGCGAAGATGAACCCAGTATGGAGAATGCTGTTGAAATGGTCCTCCAGGAAACGATAAACTTTTCACTGTAATGTTATCAGCAGATTGGTTTTTCACTTTCATCCACACATCGCCTGACTGTGTTAGCCATCCATCAAGCGGCAGATATCCTTCTTTTTCTATTCTCATATTTACCTGCTGCCTGTCAGGTGTAATCATCACAATATCGATATTTCTTTTTGCTGCTGGCTGAGGTTGATTTCCTGCCATCAAAGAAATTTTTATCAGCCCTGGTTGCAGTTGCACAGCAGCATCATGACCTTCCCAGACAATGTTTTCTACTGCTCCCCAGCTCCATGCAACTTCTTTCTTGAGTTTTTCACCAAATGCCCATATTTTCAGATTATCTCTGGCACCATATAACCTGTCCATTAACGTTTTTCCATTCTGTTCAATTCTTACCCGGAACTGCGTTTCAAATCTGTATGGTGCTTCATACCTGACAAGAACAAGATATTCGCCTGGCCGGTCAATTTTTGCATTGATGGTTGCGATAGATTCATCGCATTGCTCAGGTGCTCCAAGAAATGCTTTCCTTGAAAGAAAGGTATTGGCAAATGTTGCTGCAAAATAGTTTTCTCCCCAGTGTTTTGCCTGCCATGCGCCCTTGATAACCTTAAATTCCTCTGCCTCACAAAAAATCGTACCGTCAGGGCAGGCAATAACAGATTCATCAGCAGACCTGAATTGTGTTGCTGGATGAATATCAGCAACACTGATACTGAATGAAAGAAAGACCAAACAAAAAAGAAATATTTTTATCATCATTCCCCCTTTTTTACCCGTTATCATTCCACATTGGTGAAAAATTCAACCACTGGTCATAGTATTTCAGAATGTATTTTTCAAGATATTCTGTACCCTTTTCAACAAGATACTGAACCTTTTGATTTTCATCTGTACCTTCAATTTCTATGGGTTTATCAAAAACCAGCATATATTTTCCTTTTTTCTTTCTTATCAAAAACCCTGCAAGATAACCCGCATTCCATCGTGCAGCAAGTGTTGCTGGTCCCCTTGGAAGAAACGTTTCTTTTCCCATGAATGTTACACGCATCCCTTTTTCTGTGAAGAGACGGTCTCCAAGAATTGCAATCACACTATTTTTTCTGAATGCCCTGAGGTATTCCTTTGGATTTGCGCCTGTCAGTATTACATTGACACCTTTTAACTTTCTTCGTCTGACAAAAATTGTTGCCATTTTTTCATTCTTGAATGGCAGCGCGACAGCAGACAGGTTATACCCGAGCAAACTTGTAACAATACCAGCAAGTTCCCAATTCCCAAGATGTCCTGTCAGAACAATAGCGCCTTTTGACTGGCGTAGCGCCCGGTCAAGGTAATGGATATTGACAAGTTCAACTCTTTCCTGTACCCATTGGCGATTCCATTTTGGAATCTGGAAAAATTCCACCATGTACATTCCAAAATTTTTGTATATTTGTTTCACTGTTCTACAAATGTCTTGTTCATCAAACTGAAAGTGTTCAACCTGTGATTTATAAGTAAATACCTGTTTTATGTTTGACCTGACAGTTTTTCTCAAACCAGGAGTAAACAAATATCTTAATTCAGCAATCACATCACCAATGAAATATGCAAGCCAATCAGGAAGGTGCATACCGAGGAAACAGAAAAATCTATAAACAACATATTCCATCGTCTGTATCCACTGAAATGTTATGGCTTGAACCTGTGTTCAAGTGATTTTCTTATTGTTTCAGGGTCTATGTATTCAATTTCTGCACCAACAGGAATACCTGTGGCAAGACGCGTGACTGGATATGATTGTTTTTTAAGAAGATCAACAAGGTACATTGCTGTGCTTTCGCCTTCAGCAGTGGGGTTTGTTGCTATGATAATTTCGTCGAACTGCTCTTTCTTGAGACGTTCCAGCAAATAATTGATGGAAAGATTTTCTGGCCCGATTTTTTCAAGAGGATTGATTCTTCCACCAAGAATATGGTATTTGCCGCGAAATCCCGCCTTTTCAAGAGCCACTGCGTCCTTATATTCTTCAACAACCGCCAGTTTTTTCTCTCTCGAAGTATCACTGCAAATATCGCACACTTCATTTTCTGTAATTGAAAAACATTGCTTACACAATCTGATGTTGTGTTTAAGTTTTTTTAGATTGTCAGCAAATGCCAGCACTTCAGGTTCTTCCATTTTCATCAAGCATTCAACAATTCTTTCTGCGCTTTTTGTGCCTATCCCGGGCAATTTTTTTAACTGTTCAACAATTGCCCTGATTACAGGTGGGTATGTTTCCATCAGAATGGT
>DAONMJ010000010.1:0-33318 GCA_035392545.1 bacterium | reverse complement strand
AATTTTTGGACCAATTGCAATTTTTACCTATTACACATATATTGAATCCTGGCTTCTCGGATACAGTATTTTTGCCATCACAGGTAAACTTTTTGCATGTCAGGACCAATCATCAATGGTTTCTTTTCTGAAGGGCTACCAGGGACTTGAACAAAATCAATTTTTTTCTTCACTTGTTCTCGCATACATATTTTTTCTCATTACATTTGCAGTTAATATTGCCACAGTCGCAGGAGGCATACAGAAAGGAATAGAACGGGTTTGTAAATACGGATTACCTGTACTTTTTGCTCTTGGGATTATATTGATGGTCAGGGTTCTTACTTTCGGTTCAATGTATCCAGAGCATCCTGACTGGACACCTGTAAGGGGACTTGGTTCCCTGTGGAATCCTGATTTTTCCAGTCTCCTTGATGCAAAGGTATGGCTTGCAGCAGCAGGCCAGATTTTCTTTACGTTGAGCGTTGGAATCGGAGTAATTCTTACCTATGCCAGTTATCTTAAGAAAAATGATGATGTAATACTTTCTGGACTGACTGCAGCATCAACCAATGAATGGGTGGAAATTGTGCTTGGTGGCAGTATTGCCATTACTTCTGCATTTTTGTTTTTTGGACCTGATGGTATAAAAACTGTCGCTGAAAGTGGAGCATTTAATTTAGGTTTTGTTGCAATGCCACTGGCTTTAAATCATATTCCAGTTGGAAATATTTTTGGTTTTTTCTGGTTTGCGCTTCTTTTTATTGCAGGAGTGACGTCTTCAATATCTCTTGCCCAGCCAGCAATAGCATTTCTTGAAGACGAATTTAATATTGATAAGAAAAAGGCAGTAAAAATATTTGCCATCGTTACCTTTGTCCTCTGTAATATGTGTGTATTTCTTCTTGGTAAGGGATTTCTTGATGAGTTTGATTTCTGGGGTGGTACTTTTGCACTGGTATTGTTTGGAACCATTGAAGCAATACTCTTTTCATGGGTGTTTGGTATTGATAAAGCATGGGATGAGATGCATGCTGGAAGCGATATTACACTTCCGCGATTCTATAGATTCATTATCAAATACATTACTCCAGTTTTCCTGCTTGTTATTTTAATTTCCTGGTTTATCAGGGAAGCGAAAGATGTGATTTTGATGAAAAATGTTCCTTCTGAAATATTACCTTACATTATCCTGGCGCGACTGGTTCTGTTTGCTCTACTGGTTGGAATTGCATGGCTTGTTCACATTGCCTGGAAGAAAAAGGAGGCATAACATGTACTGCAAAAATTGTGGTAAGGAGGTATCCGAGCAAGCGGCAGTATGCGTTGTTTGCGGTATTTCACCAAAGAAAGGAAACAAATTCTGCTTTAACTGCGGTACACCTGTAAATCCTCAGGCAGAAATCTGTACAAAATGCGGGGTGAAACTTATGACTTCCAATAACGAAGGCAAGGACTGGCTGGTTGTTGTGTTACTTTCGGCTCTTGTAGGGCAGTTTGGCATAGACAGATTCTATCTCGGTTATACAGGGCTGGGTATTTTGAAATTATTGACACTTGGTGGGTGTGGTATATGGTGGTTGATTGATCTGATACTGGTGGCAACAAACAATATAAAGGATGCCAATGGGAATCCGCTTGTCAAAAAATAGAATCGCAGAATTTCTCGCTCTTGGTTGTCCTGCGGCAAGAGTCATTGTTATGAGCGCAGGAATGATTTTTCTTGCGTGCGTAAATCTGGAATCACTGCGCATTCCTGATTTGTGCATATGGGAAAAGATTTTTGGATATTGTCCTGCGCATGGAACTACGAGGGCATTAAGTGCTTTCTTTCATGGAAGATTTTGTGAAGCTACGAGGCACAACCTGAATGTTCTTTTTATTGTTCCGACTCTGGCAGGAATAATCCTTACAGATGTAGTGAGGTTAATAAAAAGAAACCTGGAGAAAATATGACACCTGCGGGCTGGATTCTGATGATATGCACCTGGACTTTTGTTACAGCACTTCTTGTTTTCTGCTTATGGAAGATCTTAAAAAGGCAATAGCCATTATCAGGAAATTTCTGATAATACCTTTTCAATTGCAGTATTTGTGTTCTGAACCATAATGTACTTTTCTTTGATACCCAATCTTTCGTAAACCCTTACCCCCCAGTGCATTTTCAAAAACCATCTATCCATATTCACAACACACACTGCAAAAACCCTCGGAGCCATTAATCCTGATGCGTCAGTAATATCAATGTCTTTCAGTATTCCAGGGATATAACATCCTCCAGCATGGGTATCAACAACACTATCCAGAATCACTGCTGAAATGCTCTCATCAAAAATTGAATAATAAAGACAGGCACCTGCCGCCTCACCTGTTCCAAATAGCACAAATTTTGTTTTTGCAAAAGCATCTGTATTTTTGAAAAACTCAACGACATACTTCATGTCATTCATCCACATCATTATAGGAGTAATGCCTGTCATCACGCCTGCCCTGTAAAGACAGTGATTTCCCTGTTCCATGTCAGCAGCATTTCTACCACATGCCCTTGGCTCGACAAGAATAAGGTTGAATTTTTCTGTAAGGAGACCTGTTTTATTCAGAAGTGTTTGAGTGTTTTGTTTATAATCTCCAAGCACAATGATGGTGTTTTGTGCAGGATTCTTTTTTGAGAATACTTCAATATAAGATTCCATCCCACCGGACTTTGCAACATATCTTGAAAAGTAATTGTTTTCCCATATCCACTGACCCTGATGACCGATTTTCTTTATTTCCATTTTCTCATTGCTTCTATCAAGCCAGTGAAAAATATTTTTCTTGAGATTTTCAACAATTTCATTTCGGAGAGTGTTCCATTCGTTTTTATCCACAGGAAGTGGGTATGTCTTTTTTATGGTCAGCAGTTCAGGAAGAATGTCTAATCTATCTGGTTCAGGCGTTTTTCCATTGAACACTGATATTTCTGATTCAGCGATGGTTTCACTGTCAAGACCGATGTCAGGGTGTTGTTCCCCTGCGACATATCTATCAAACCATTCGTTGATTTTTTTCACGGATTCACTGGAATATGCATGCGGTCCGGGATACTCAAAGAGTTCGCATTTTTCTTCACATCCATAAAGGCGGTAGATATGTTTCACTTTTTGATACATTGTTCTGTATTCATCGTGAACAAAAAGATTGTCTTCTGACGCAAAACAATACAGTAAAGGTCTTGGTGCAATCAAAGCAGAAAATTCGCTACCATCCCTCTGAAAGTTTCCATTTGCATACATACAATCGCAATGCTGAAACATTGTTCTATATCCGATGGCAAATTTTAGTAAACTGATTCCACATGATGTCGCCACTGCCTTGATTCTTTCGTCTGCGATTGCAAGAAAATGGCTGTGAGCGCCGCCTCCTGAAATTCCCGTCGCTCCAATGCGATTTTTATCGATTTCCGGCATTTCACAGAGAACATCAAGGGCACACATTGAATTAAGCAGTTCTCCACCTGCTGCTGTATAACCGCGTGAAATCCAGTCAAGCCGTTTTCCTGTGAATAACCCGTGATGATAACCAGGGTTTTCACTCTGCCTGATTGTTTCAAATATGAAACAGGCATAGCCCCTTTTTGCCCACGTAATTGCGTGTTTTTGATACCAGTGTACGCCTAATCCTGAATGACCGCAGCAATAAAGCACAGCAGGAACTTTTTTTGAAGGTAACGGGTCAGGAAGAAAAAGAATACCACTGCTGTAGCAATCAGGAAGAATTTGATATGAAATTTTCTTTGCTATAAAACCTTTTTTTCGCAGCGTCCCGATAATACTAATTGAAAGGTCACACTTTTCAGGTAGTGGGTTAAGCCCCATAGAAATGAAAAACTCTTTTTTCCTTTGTTCTATTTCGTTTTCCCATTGTTTGAGCGTCTTGATATGATTGAGAGCATTATCTGTAATTTCACTTGCTTTATCCACATAATACTGCCACAGAGTTTTGTTCATATTTTCCTCCACAGATTTTGAAATTCTGTGTGATTTTATTACTTTTCATAGACAGTGTCAATCAAGCGCCTTATACTGCTCCCCATAATGGGCAGCAGTATCGCAACGACCCATTTTCGTATAGAAAATTAATGAGGTAATTCGAGGTATTGACATGACCAGAATTTATCATAATAATAAAGCCAACAGGACAAAACGATGGAAAAATTTTATAAACGCGTTCCGGCTCGTGTCAATCCACTGCTCAGGCATAAGGATGAAAAATCTTTTGACCTTGGTGGGCAATGGCTTTTTACACTTGACCCGCAGGATAAGGGAATCAAAGAAAAATGGTATGTAAACAAAGAGGTTTTTTCAGCAAAGATATCTGTGCCCGGGTCCTGGCAGGGACAGGGTTGTGGAGATGAGTCTCTTGATAAAATCTGGGATTTCAGATTAAAGGCACGTGTTTACAGGGCGACGTATCATGGTACTGGTTGGTACGGAAAAATATTCAGGATTCCCCAGGGATGGGAAAATAAGAAAATATGGATTTACTTTGGCGGTGTTCATCCTTCCTGTGAAATATGGGTCAATGGTAAGTATATTGGTTCTCATTCAGGTCCATTTGTTCCTTTTGCATTTGATATCACAGATGTTGTTGAGCGTGAAAATGACAACTTTATTGCTGTGAGGGTTAGTGAGAAAAACAGATGGCTTGGACTTGCATTTAACTGGGCAGGATACTGGTCAGGACTTTATAGAACAGTGGAACTTGTAGGTACTGGAGATGCATGGGTCGAACACTGCTGGATACATTCTGATCCTGTTGGTAAATGTATGGATTTCATGATAAAAACAGGGGGTAATCAAGAAGATGTTGATTTAGAGGTTTTTGTAAAAGACCCTTCAGGTAAACAATGTGGTCAAATTACAAGAACATCAGGGCATGGAAAAATTGTTTTCAGTATTCCTGTGAAAGAAGGCCGATTATGGACACCTGAGACCCCATTTCTTTATCAGGTGGATGTCGAACTGAAAAGAAACGAGGAAATTGTTGATTGTATATGTGAAAGGGTGGGATTCTTACATCTTTCGACAAAGGACAAGCATTTTCTGATCAATAATCAGCCATACTATATGATGGGCACAGGTGATTTTTCAGTAAATCCTGAAACAGGGTGCCCTGATACAGACAGGCAACGATGGAGAAAAAAACTTTCGGTTTTGCGTCAATATGGCTATATTTACATAAGATGCCAGTCCTACGTGCCAGTGCCTGAATATCTTGATGTTGCAGATGAAGTGGGATTACTGGTCCAGAGCGAAATCGGAATGATGGGAGCATGGGGTGGCCATTCCCAGTATCATCAATATCAATGGCCTCAACCAGATGCAGAAAGAAGGGAATTGTTAAGATATCAGTGGAACGCAGCAGTCATCAGGGATGTTAATCATGTTTCAGCAAATCTTTATTGCATGAGCAATGAATATGGACATCCAGTAATTTTGTATCCAGAGACAGCGTGGAAATGTTACAGGGAAACAAAGGCAATAAAACCTTCAAGTTTTGTAATATGGACAGATGGAACAGTAAGAAAAATTAAGGGAATGCCACTTGATTTTTATTGTGCAGAGGCAAAAGAAGATAATAGAGTTTCTATGCCTGTGATTCAACACGAATTCAGGTGGTGGACATCATTTCCTGATATCAGCAATAAAGGGAAATTTACAGGTGCAGTAAGACCCTATGCAATTGAAATTGCTCTTGAAAATGCAAAAAAGGCACAACTTGATCACCTGCTTCCAGAATTAATCACAAACAGTCAGAAACTTCAGTTTATTGAAGCAAAAACAAAACTCGAACAGATTCGCCGTGATTATCCTAATCTTGCCGGAATTTGCCATTTTACAGCAATGGATATTGGATTTTCTCCCCAGGGAGTTATCGATGAATTTTACGAAAAAAAATTTGTTACAGCTGAAGTGTGGAGGCAAACCACAGGACCTACAGCAATTTTAACTGATAGTAATTTTGATGACAGAATTTATGTTTCGGGTATGGATTTTGAAAAAACTATTTTTATTTCAGATTTTTCACATCCACCGTTAAAAAATCCTGCAATTGAATGGGATTTTTCAGGTGAAACAGTAAAGGAACATGGCGAATTTTCTTTCACACACAAACCATTTTGCACAGATAAAATTGGCAATATTAGAATCAGGTTACCAGACGTGCAATCTCCTGAAAAAGTACGGTTGCGTATAAAAGCAAAAGAGGAAGGTAGAACTTTTGAAAACCACTGGGATTACTGGATATTTCCAGAAACCACCAATATGGTTGAATTTGTGGTGTATGGCAAGGCAAAGAAAACCTGGATAAAAACATTAAAGGCACAGAATATCAAAAAATCTTATATCCGCGGAGTTTTCCCGAAACTTGTTGTATCAGAAATCTTTGACAGAAATCTTGCAAATTATGTGGCAGATGGTGGAAAATTAATTCTTGCTGTACCTGAGGGATTCACAAGGCCATTTTTCCCGAAACTCGGGCTTGTAGCCGGACGATATTTTTTCACGCCCCCGGCCAATTACCCAACCTATGAAGACGGTAATACTGGAACAATTGTTAGAAATCATCCGATGCTTGGCGACTTCCCGCATGAAAACTTCTGTGACCTTCAGTTTTATAGAATGATTGCTGAATTTCCGCCAATTGACCTGAGACCTTTCGGAGATTTGAAAGAAGAACCAGTGATTCGCTCCTTTTCTACATGTTTCAGAATGTATCCTCTTGCATATCTTATTGAATTTTCCTGGGGAAAAGGACATATCATAATCACCAGTTTGAATTTTGATCAGAATTTACCTGAGGCGAGATATCTTTTTACCCAAATGCTAAAATATCTTGAAAATGCTAAACTTCCTGAAAATAAACTTAATGATGTCGTTGTGGACCGGCTCATTGAAGAATCATCCGAAAAAATAGATATATTTGGTTCATTAAAATTAAAGGAGTGAAATTTACAAAGGAGCAGAAATGAAATTTGCTTTTATGAGTTTTTCATGCCCTGAGGCAGACCTTTATAAAATGCTGGACTATGCAAGAAAATATGGCTATGATGGTGTTGAACCGCGCGCTCAGGCACAGCACAATCATGGTATTGAAATTGAAGCAAGCAAAGAAAAAAGAAAAGAAATAAAAAAATTTTTTGATGAAAGTGGCATTGAATGTTCGTGCATCGCCACTTCTATCAGGTATTGTTTTACAGACGCTCAAAAAAGAAAAGAATCTATTGGGATGACAAGGGCTTTTATTGACCTTGCATGTGATATTGGTGTAAAAAGAATCAGGGTGTTTGGAGGGGTTCCTGACAAAGAAATCAGCGTGGACGAGGCAATAAAAATCGTTGGGGAATGTCTTGGAATTGCTGGAGAATATGCAGAAAAAAACAGGGTATTTATCTGCCTTGAGACACACGATTTTTTCTCAAGGGCGGATACTGTGGCAAAGGCAGTGAAAGTTGCTGGAAGTCCAAATGTTAAAATCAACTGGGATATCATGCATCCATATACACAGGGTATGACAATAAAAGAGGCATTTGACATTGTAAAAGAATTTGTTGAGCACTGTCATATTCACGATGGCATCTATGACCAGGATAGAAAAGTTACTCTTGCCCTGATGGGACAAGGAGAGATTCCTTACAAAACTGCATTAAGATTGCTTCAGGAAATCAATTACCAGGGATTCTTTTCTGGCGAATACATCAATGCATGGGAACCAGATGTGGTGCTTCCGCATGACATAAAAGTTTTGAAAAGTTATCTTCTGTGATGAATCTTTTTGCGATTGGTCTGAGTTCTTTTATTGTGGCTCTTTCAGGTGCTTTGAGCCCTGGTCCCCTTTTTGCAGTGACGATTACAAGGTCTCTTAAGTATGGAGCGAGGCAGGGTCCTCTTTTGATAGCAGGCCATTCAATTCTGGAATTTTTGATGGTTGTATTACTTGTCGCTGGTTTTGGAACATATCTCAAACAACCTGGGGTTTCCAGATTTTTAAGTGTGGCAGGTGGTTGTGTTCTCGTGTTGATGGCAGGTTTGATGCTGAAAAAAACAAAGACAGACCTTCCTATTGAAAAAAATGTTAATACCACTAAAACCTTGTCTGTTATTAACGGTATGGTCGTAAGTGTTTCAAATCCATACTGGACCATATGGTGGTTGACAATCGGGCTTACATATCTTTCAATTGCTCTGCCCAGGGGGTTTGCGGGACTGACTGCATTTTTTCTCGGACATATTTCTGCTGATTTTTTCTGGTACACGCTGGTTTCTTATTCAATCAGCAAAGGAAAAACAAAATTCACACCACCCGTTTATAGAATTGTTACGGTCTGTTGCGGGATATTTCTTTCTCTCTTCGGGGTTTTTCTTATCATAAAGGCATTTATCTGAAAAGTTGTAATCTTATTGTGATGAAAGTTTCAGAAATTGTGACATCCTTGATGGAATCATAGTTTTTTATCTGAAATGTTCCTGCAAGATGGTCAAGAAAATTTTTATACATTGAGCCAGGGATTTCTGCAACAAATACATGGCTGATTTCTGTATCAGAAACAGGTGATTCTGAAAGAATTTTTCCACCAGCAGCATGAATGTGTTTTATTATTTCAGATTCAGTGCTCAATTGTTCAACTGGTTCAGGCTTGATAACGGGTCTTGCTGCAAGCGGCTTTGCAATTTCCTGTGATTTTTTGTCTTCAGATTCTGCTTTTTCTATACGCGGTTCACGCATGATGATTTCCTTTTGTTGCGCTGTTTCCATGGTATCCATTGCAATGTCAGTAGGTTTTTCCTTAATCGAATTTCTTTTTTCATAAACCTTCTGTGGTTGCCCAAGATATGCCAGTTGAATCACAATTTCTGTTTTTTCCTGTTTTTCTGTTTCTTTACTGGATATAACTGCTATCTTTTTTTCTCTGGAAACTGGTGTCTTTGGTGTAATTTCTGTCTTTTTTTCTTCCACAGTTGTTTGAGCACTTTTCATCTTTGTTTCTGGCTGATACGCAATTTTTACAGGCTGGCTAAGTTTGAAAAGTACAACAAATGCAATAATTGCTGCACACGCGATGCCAGTCAATAAAAGAGTAAACTTTCTTTTTCTGATGCCTGTCGTACTAATTTTTTCCATTACGCTTTCTACCAGTTTTTCAGAAACTGGTGGTGCTGGAAGATTCTTCAGAAGTTCCACTGTTTTTTTCAGTTCATCCAGTTCAATCTGGCATTGTTCGCACTGCTGAAGATGTTGTTCAATTTCTTTTTTTTGCAAATCTGAAACAAATCCTTCAAGATAATCAGAAAGTATCTGTTGAACCTGTTTACAGTTCATGTTCGACATCCTTTAACAGTTCTTTCAGTTTCCTGCGAGCCCTTGATAATTTTGATTTTACTGTTCCGAGTGGTAGTCCTGTAATTTTTTCAATTTCTTCATATGATAATTGCTGAATGTCACGAAGAATCACAATTTGTTTCTGGTCAAAAGGGAGTTTATTGATTGCGTTTTGAACAATTTCAACGATTGTTGTTTTTTTATATTGTTGCGCAGGAGAAACACACTGGTTTTCAATGTCAGTGCAGCCATTTCCAAGATAGGTGGTTCTTTTTTTCCTCACAAAGTCCCAGGAAGAAAGTCGATTTTTACAGGTATTCACTGCAATTCTATAGACCCATGTTCCGAATGAAGAAAGGTGTTTGAATGAACGGATGTTTTGATAAATTTTTACAAAGGTATCCTGAGCACAGTCAAACGCCTCATGATGTTCCCCCATAAATCTGAAGCAGATTCCATAAACCTTATTCTGGTATTTTGTTACAATCATCTCAAACGCATACATATCGTTTTCCTCCTGCACCCTTCGCACAAGAGTTTCATCATCAAACTCATTCATCCGGTTTATATTCATTAGACAATTGATTGGTGAAAACCGTTCCCGAAAGCGGTAAGAGAAAGACAGGGTTTCATTTTTCTTTTTTGAAATATTCTATCAATGGATTTTCTTTTTTCCCCTCTTTCAATCCCTGAATGGAAATTTCCAATGCTGCCTGGACAATGTCTGACTTTTTGATTTTTCTATCAATTCTTCTTAGGATAAACCATGCTTCATCAAGTTCTGAGAGAAGTTTCTGCGGGAAGTAAAAAGTGGCTTTGCCTTTTTTTTCTTCTTTTACAGGTTTTTTTTCTTTCTGGTCTGATTTCCCAAGGAAAATATCAACACCCCTGCCTTTAAGAGATGGTCTTTTTGGCATCCTCAATCACCTCCTCTGCAAGTTGTCTGTAGGCTTCTGCGGCTTCTGAACTTTTTGCATAAAGCAAAATGGGAACTCCTGCAAGAGATGCATCTGCAAACTTGACAGTGCGTTTGATAATTGTGTTAAAAATTTCATCAGGGAAAATTCTTTCAAGTTCTTCAACAACTTCCTTTGAGTGAAGGGTTCTCACATCGTGCATGGTTCGCAGGATTCTTTTTTTTAAAGAAGGATTCCCCTTTTTCCTCACCTTTGTAATGATATCTCCCAGTTGTTTTAAGCCCCTTAAAGCAAGGAATTCTGTTTGAACAGGTACAATCACTGTTTGGGCGCTGATTAATGCATTTGTCGTCAGAACACCCAAACTTGGCGGACAATCAACAAAAATGAAGTCGAATTCATTTTTAATGGGATTTATGGCATCTCTGAGATTTCTGTCCCATCCAATTTCACCGATCAATTCTCCTTCTGCGCCAGCAAGGTCAAGATTGGCTGGAGCAATTTTAAGATTAGGAACCTTTGTATCTGTAATGATTTCCTGCAGGGGGTATTGTTCGCAGTTAATAATGACATTGTAAATAGTTGTAGAAAAAGCGTCTGGGTCAAACCCGAGACATACTGTTAACCCGGATTGCGGGTCAAAGTCAATCAGCAATACCTTATATCCTTTTTCAGCAAGAGCAGAACCAAGGCAAAGGCATGTTGTGGTCTTTCCAACACCGCCTTTTTGATTGGTAATAGAATAAATTGCAGCCATAGAAACAGTATAATGGTAAAATGGTAAAAAGTCAAATATCAGGTTGACACAAAGTAAAAAAGTGATAGTATTTTACCATCACAATAAAAGGAGGACGTATGTTAAAGGTTGGAATCATTGGTTTCGGACTTCGTGTTTCACATATGGCAGCAGCAATGAAGATTTTTGATGTTCCCTATAAAATTGCAGCCATTGCTGATCCTGCAGCAGAAAAGATTGAAAAATCAGTGAAGGAAAATATTCCTGAAATTCACAGCCACAGAAGGATTGACCCTGATTTGATGAAAGATACCAGATATTTTACTTCTGCCGATGAAATGCTTGAGAAAATTGAACTTGACGGTGTCATGATTGGAACAAGATGTTATCTCCACACTGAAATGGCATGCAAGGTTGCAAAGAAAAATTTACCACTTTTCCTTGAAAAACCTGTTGCGATCACTTTTGATCAGGTCAAAATGCTTGAAAAGGCGTTCAAAAATGTTACAGCGCCCACAGTTATTTCATTCCCGCTTCGTCTCACTCCAATGGCGCAGAAAGTGAAGCAGATTATTGATTCTGGAAGAATAGGAGAAGTTGAGCATGTTGTCGCATGGAATGATGTTCCTTATGGGTCTGTTTATTTTAATAGCTGGTATCGTAACTATCATGAAGTTGGCGGTCTCTTCCTGCAGAAGGCAACCCATGATTTTGACTATATTTTTTACCTGACAGGAAGGAAGCCCAAGATGATTGCGGCAATGAATTCTCAGAGGATTTATGGAAAACGGAATAAACCGTTTGAACTGTTATGCAGGGATTGTGATGAAAAAATGGAATGTATTGAAAGTCCATTTAATCTTTTTTATAAGCGATTCAAGGGCGAAAAGGTTGAATGGAATGACTGGCAAAAATGCATGTTTTCAAAAGAGATAAAAAATGAAGACAGCGGAAATGCTCTGATTGAACTTGATAATGGTGTTCAGGTGAGTTATTCTCAAAACTTTTTTGTCAGAAACCAGGCAGTTGGCAGGCGTGGCGCAAGATTATACGGCTATAAAGGAACAATTGATTTTGACTGGTACAGGAATAATATTATTATATACGACCATTTTACGCCTATTGTGGAGAAAATTGATTTTACTGGAGACATGCCACATTTTGGCGGTGATAGAGAACTTGTCTATGATTTCTTGATGGCAATGAAAGAAAAAAGACCGTCTCGTTCACCAATAGAGGCAGGGATTACAAGCGCCCTTACATGTCTTTGGGCAAGAGAATCAGCAGAAAAAAGACAATTTTTTGAAGTAAAAATGCCATGACACCACGAGAAAGAATTCTGAATGCAATCAGGCATCAACCAGTGGACAAAATCCCAGTTGACCTTGGTGGGATGGATTCAACTGGTATTACTGCTGTTGCTTACAACAAACTGAAAAAATTTCTTGGAATAACATCAGGAAAGACAAAGGTTTATGACCCATATCAGCAACTTGCGATTGTTGAACAAGAAATACTAAACATTATTGGAGCCGATGTATTGCCTGTGTTTCCTGAACCAGGAAGATGGAAAAGTGCGAAACTTCCTGATGGGTCTCTGTGTGAAATCCCAGCCCGATGGAACCCATTGCAACTTGAAGATGGTTCAGAGCATGTACTGGATGGTAACGGGAAGGTTATTGCAAAAAGGCCAGAAAACTGCTGGTATTTTGAAGTTGTTGATTTTCCCCTGGCACAGGCACAATCAATAAGAGACATTGAATCAAGAAGGGATATTTTTGAAAATTTTGACTGGCCTTTTTTTGTGGATGAAACAATAGAAGACCTCGGGAAAAAAGCCAAACATCTTTACGAAACAACAGATTATGCGCTGATGGGAAATTTTGCTGTCCATGTGTTTATGGGAGCGCAATTATTGAGGGGGTTTGAACAGTTTATGATGGACCTTGTTCTGCAACCAGAAATTGCAGAATGTATTTTCGATCATCTTGTAAACGCGTATATTGAACGATTCAAAAAATACAGAAAGCATGTGTGCGATTATGTGCAGATTGTCAATGTTAATGATGATTTAGGAACCCAGCAGGGACTTCAAATTTCACCTGTGATGTACAGAAAACTTGTTAAACCCTATCAGAAAAAACTTTATCAGTTTATCAAAGAATCCAATGTTTTTCTATTCCTTCATTCAGATGGTTCCATCTATGACATTATTCCTGATTTGATTGAAATTGGCGTTGACATCATCAATCCTGTGCAATTTACTGCTGAAAACATGCAACTTGAAAAATTAAAAAAAGAGTTCGGCAAGTATATTACATTCTGGGGTGGCGGTTGTGATACCCAGCACATTTTGCCATATGCTGAAATGCAACAGGTGAAAACACATGTTCAACAGTGTGTGAAAATTCTTTCTCAGGGAAGCGGTTTTGTTTTTTGCCAGATTCACAATATTCAGCCAGATGTACCGCCTGAAAACATTATGGCAATGTATGAAGCAGTACACGATTTTCATTCATAATGAAGAGAAAAATCCTTATCGATGATAACAGTGTTTCCATCCTCAATCATACTCATTTTTCCTGCTTCAATGACACTTGTCGCAACAATTGCCTGATTGGGCAGGGGTCTTGTTTTTTCAAACTGACTGATGAGTTCTTTTCTTTTTTCAAATGCCTGTTTCTGGTCAAGATGCAATGTTTTTTCCACAATGTGCAGACAATCATCAATTGCCTGAATGATGCTATCAGCACCATATCCCAAGTACGTTGTCTTTTCAAAATCATTCCAGTCAAGATAGGGTTTGAAAAAATACGGGTTGAATAACTCGTAGCCATTTTTTGTTGTTGAGAAATTTGAATTCCTGTTTGCATTGTCTGCCCTGAATTCCCCTTCTGTGCAGGTTATCTGAAATCCCTGGTTTGACAGGCATGGATTGGATTCTGGCAATATCCATGAGGTCTGAAGATACTGGATTGCACCATTACTCCATGTGATAAATGCCTGGCATGCATCATACGCATTGATTCCAAGAGAAACAAGAAGTTTTTTCTGCGCCCTTGCAATTACTTTTTGTGGAGTTAGATTTGTAATGAAATAAAACATGTCTATGTAATGGGTGCCAAGATATTCAAGGGGACTGCTTCTTTCACACCAGTTTCTGAAGTATTTTAATGGAATTTCTCTTCTCTGCTCATGCCAGGCATGGCCACATAACACTTCTCCAAGTTCACCCTTTCTATATTTGTACTGGGCTGCGCGAAGGGACAGGTCATGTCTTTTGTGGTAATCAGTGAATACATACACCGCATTTTTTCTTGATTGGTCCAGGATATTTTTTGCATCCCCTACAGTGAGGCATAAAGGTTTTTGAACAATGACATCATGGTGTTGTTCTATTGCAGCAAGTGTCATTTCTGCGTGGAGGTCATCAGGGGTTGCCACTATTACAACGCCAGGTTTTTCCAGTTCTTTTATGGCAATTTTCCATCCATCAGGGTCCTGGTCTTTTTTTTCAGGATATCCTTTAATTTTTGCCTGTGGAAAAAGTGCTGACAATTGTTCAATTGTGCTTTTTCTTCTTGATGCCACAGCAATGGATGAAATTTTTCCTTTTTCTTTTTCCTCTATCAGCAAAGGCAAAATCACCTGTTGTGTAATCATTCCACCGCCAATGACAAGAACATTCAGTTTATTCATTTTTTGCCTCCACAGGAATTTTCAGCATTGTGATTGAGTGAGGTGGGAAATCCCATACCAGATGATTTTTCAATGTTTCCTGGTATGTTTCCATTCCAACCGCCTCTTTATCAAAGTTATTTTCTGCATATACATCAGGGCCTGTAATCACTGATGCAGTGACAAGGTTTTTATATTGACAATTGCGAAGTTCAATTGAACTTGAAATTGACTGTTCAGGATGCCTGTTTACAGCAATGATACAGAGGTAATTCTTTTTTGAGTTGAATGTTGCAGAAACATCAAGAAACTGAATGTTATGCATCTGCGGAACACGGCTTTCATCTATCTGGAAATTATCTTTTCCCACATCAAAAGTTGGCCAGGGGAAATATCTGTAGTCCTTGCAGGAAAAAGTTTCACACAGTACCAGTGGAGCAAGTACTGTATCTCCTGTTTCATTTGCAAAGAGAAGAAAAGGAAAATAAATTGTCTGTCTTACAATTTTATACTGTTTTGTTCTGATAAGACCAAGGCAGTTTACAAGCATTGACTGATGCGTGAAATCGAGGGAATTACAAAAACCGAGCAAAAGGTTCATTGCGCTTGCAAAAACAAGGGCATCCTTGAGGTTATATACTTCATCAAGGGCATCCTTATGCCCGCGTCTGTACCAGATACCCCACTCAGAAAGAGCAATGCCAATTCTTCTTGATGTTTTTTTCTCTGACAATGAGATAATATCGTCTTCCATTTTTTTCAAATGGTCCCTGATAGTGTAAACCTGTCCAAATGAATCAAAGTATCCATGCCTTCCAATGTATATGTGTACAGAAATGCCATCAATATATTCCCAGCAGTGACTGAGAATGGTTCTATCCCAGTCAGGGTCATGTTTTCCCATTCCCACTGCAACGACCTTAATTGTCGGGTCAATCCTTTTCATTGCCTTTGAAAACTCATTGACAACCTGGCAATACTGCATGGCATTTTTGGTTCCAACCTGCCAGTCGCCATAAATTTCATTTCCAATTTCCCAGAATTTCACACCAAATGGTGTGTTGCTTCCATTTTCTCTGCGAAGATTGGCATAGAATGAATTACCATTATAATTACAGTATTCAACCCATTCTGCTGCCTCTTTTGCAGTACCACAGCCAGCATTGACTGTGATGTAAGGTTCTACAAGTGTTTTTCTGCAAAACTTGATATATTCGTCTGTTCCAAACTGATGGTTTTCTTCCCTGATAATGTCATCAGCATAAGAAATTTTTGTTAATCTTTTCTCTTTTGGTCCTATACCATCCTTCCACTGATACCATGAGGAAAAATTCCCTCCAGGCCATCTAATTGTGCCTGGCTTCAATTTTCTTATTTCTTCCAGGACATCCTTTCTCATACCGTCTTTGTCAGCAAAATCAGATGTCGGGTCAAAAATTCCTGGATACACGCAGCGATGAACATGTTCAATAAAAGAACCAAAAAAATACGGATTTTTCTTTCCGATAATTCTTGTAAAATCAATGATCATGTGTGCTTTCATGCTTCCTCCTATCCCATCTATGCTACAACAAAATTTATTCAAATTCAACCTGTGTTCGTATTAAATTATGAGACCTGCGTGGGATAGGCAAAGTTCTATAATTTTTCCTCATTTTCAAAAGGGGGATTAAGGGGGATTTCAATAAATCTCCCCCGACCCTTCTTTTATAAAGAGGGGTGTGATTTTTCTCCCTTTACAAAAGGGAGACGCAAGAGGGATTTCATCAAATCTCCATCCCAACCTTTGTTTTCCTCTCTCATTTTTTTGTAAAATCCCTTTTTCCGTTCTCCCCCTTTTCAAAAGGGGGATTCAGGGGGATTTCAAAAATCTCCCTCGACCCTTCTACCACTCCTGTTCTCCCCTTTGTAAAACTCCTCCTACTGTTCTCCCCCTTTTCAAAAGGGGGATTCAGGGGGATTTTGAAATCTCCCCCAACCCCTCTTTTATAAAGAGGGGTGTGATAAGGAAATTTATAAAGATGGGAGTAAAAAAGAACTTACAAAAGCAGGTGGATGGGGGGATTTTGCAAATTTCATTTCTTGATATGAGTATGTCATTAAATTATGTAGATTGATTGGATGGGGTAATTCGTGTAAAATTCCTTAATGCAGGAAGAAAAATGGAAGTTTCTTATCGAAAGTACTGAAGGTGAGAGTATTGTGATTGAGTCAGTGCTCAGGGCAAACGGGATTGTTGTATTGAAGAAAAGCAGTGGCGCCCAGGGTTATCTTAGAATTATTGGATGGATGCCAGGACTAAACGTGAAATTGTATGTCCCAGAAGATTCCTATGAGCAGGCAGTTGAAATCATAAAAACAATAGACGAAAAATAGTTCCCTTTTTCAAATTTCACACAAATTGTTTCAGGTACTTGATTTGTGAAAGCCGTTGTTCAATAGAACCTGATGCTGTATCCATATCTTCGTTTGAAAGAAACCCGTTGTATCCACAGATTTTCAACTGTTCAATATAGTCCTTCCAGTCAATGATTCCTTCATTCAGTGGTACACTTTTGGGTTTCCATTCAATGGTTCCATCTTCTCTTACACACTTTTTCTCCCATATCAAATTTTTGAAATGAACATGGATCAGATATGGTCCGAGGATTTCAATTCCCATTTTTGCGTCTTCCCTGCCTTCAACAACCTGGTTGCCAGGGTCATGGATGACACCAAGATGTTCAGGGCTGAATTTTGAGCAAAAATGATATGCTGCCGCACAGGAACTTACGACAAAACCATGATGTATTTCAATGGCTGCTTTCATTGGATAACCTTCAAGAAGTTTCTCAACCTTTTCAAATTTTCTCCATCCATCTTCAATAATTTCATGGTAGTTACGGTCTCTTCTGTAATAAAGTCCCCTGATTCTGAAAAATGGACAGCCAAGTTCACATCCTGTGTCCCTGATGATTTTGATATCTTCCAACTGGTCCATTTCAACATAGGAAGAAAAACCAGCAACAACCAGATTGAATGCTGCATTAATTTTTTTGATAATGGGGATACTTTGTTTCAAACTGCACACTGCAAGATTGTTTTTTGCTTCAGGTCCAAAGTCCTTGAGACAGGAATCAGGTAAAACCCTCCATTCAATTCCATCATAACCATATGTGCGCGCAATTTCTCCAATTTCTTCCAAACTGTTGTATGGAAGAATGATTGTTTGAATACTGAATTTCATTGTTGCCTCCAGTTATTTGTTCAGCATGACAATATCTGTTAATCCATTGACAGGCATTGAAAAATGTACATAACCATTTTCTTCTTTGAATTGAAGATTACCATTTTCAATTGATGTTACTGATTTGATACCCTGTGCCTGGACTTTAAAAGTGACATTTGCCAATGGGTCTCTTCCAAGATTGACCAGTACCAGCGCTGTGCCTTTTTCTGACACAAGTAAACTGGCATCAAAAGTGCCTTCTGATACTTCAATCTGCTTTTTGACACCAGCCATTACACATGGAACACTGATAAGTTTTCTTGCATGTTCAGGGAATTTGTTGACATATCCCTCGGGATTTGCCTGTTGAACCTGCGATAAAAAGTTGTGTCCAGGCATAAACATGTAGTAAATAATGCTACCCTTTTTTACCCTGGTACTGAGAATTGCTGGAGAGCCATCTAAAAACTTACCCAGAACCTGGTCTTTTACAGCGCCTGAAATTTCTGCCTTTTTGAATGAAAGGGTGAGAGGGATATCGCTCTCAATGCCTGTACTTACGTTCAGATTGATGCTGGTGTTTTCGGGTTTTTCAATGGATACTGTCTTTATGTTTGAGGCAAGAAGTGATGTAATCACATTGACAGTATTGTCATATTCATCCTTTTCACCTGCACCTGGCATCATTACCAGTGTTCCACCATTTTCAACATAGGTTTTTAACTTTTTCAATCCAGCAATCGGAAAATGTGAATCCATAAAATAGATGACCTTATATTGAGACAGATCTCTTTCCAGGATTAAATCTTCATTCAATACATCTGCGTGATACATTTGCTGGGCAAGAGCAATATGGAGATATTGTTTTTCATGCCCTTTTGTTCCATTTTGGTCCCAGATTTCTTCTGTGGTGCTGTAAATGATTGCCACATTTCTTTCTGGCACCTGTCCAGGATATACAAGTTCTTCTGCTTTGCCAATGTCCCTGATGACCTTTGCAACGCCCTTATACTGCGAAATACTATCTGACCAGTAGTTTTCTGTGGCTGAATATGTGGGTCCATAATAAAAATAGTCAATGATTTTTACTCCATGGCCAATTACGATAAATCCTTTCATTCTGATGCCATCTTCTCCATCCATTGTATTGTAAAAACCCAGTGGTTGATTGTGTTTGCTTGCGGCATTTCGTAAAATGTCGCAAAGGAAACCAAGTCGCTGGTAAAGACCATTTCCCCATGACCTGATTCCACCATACATCCAATCCTCTGTCCACATCAGGGTAGTTGCCCTCTGTAAACCCATTTCAAACCAGTCAGGGCTACCTGGAAGCATCATACCACCAAGAATCAGGGGATGGTCTGTATAGTTTACAAATGTGAGGGTTCCTGGCAGATACTGTTTTTCAAGTAAGTCAGTAATATTTTTGAAATACTGATTTGTCAGATGTTCAGTGTACCTAATTGTCCAGTAATATGCCTTTCTTGCGGCTTCTCCATATTTTGGACCCCAGTTGTATTCAATTTTTGCAATTTCATTTTTATCTGTGATGGGTTGAATATCTGACCAGTTCTTTGCATTAAAATCCTTTGGTTTCAGTCCCTTACTTTCAAGGAATTTATGAAAGTTTTCTACTGGTTCATTTTTAATCTGGTATAGCCCGTGATTTCCTGGTTCATCGGCAATGACAACTGCCTGAATTTTTGAGAATGCCTCCTCTGAAATTTCTTTTTCCCTTTTTGCCTGTTCGGGATTTCCTGGATTGTACGTGATGAATCTATCAAATCCAAGTTCTTTATAGACACTGTATTGTTCGGCATTACCAGGATAAGTTGTTCCATTGATACCCAGGATTTTTAATGTTTTCAGTTCATTTTTCCAGACTTCAGCATCTTTGTACAAACTGTCATATCCACTGGCACCTGTGCAAAAAGAAAATTTTTTTGGCAGTGTTTCCTGAGAAAGATTGAGGGATTGAGCCATTTTCAGATGTTTTTCTGATGTCTGTCTTACTGTGAGTATTCCTTCTGGATTTTCGTAGTAATCAGGTGGTAAACTGATTGCAACAATACTTCCTTTTTCCTGAATTTTCATTGTTTTAAAAATTCCTGACTCGTCATCCTTGATTGATAATTGAATTTCAACTTCAACATTTTCCAATGGCTGGGGATTTCTGAAATCAAACACAATTGTTCCCCAATCGCCATCAATTTCTGCCCATGGTGAGAAATTATTTTGTTTAATGCGCAACCTTGCGTAATTTTCGCCACCGCGTGGAACTGTGGGATAGTTTTTTTGCCATGGAGAATGATGAATGATAGTTTTCAAATAAGCGTATACCTGATCTGCTGAAAGTACCTTGAATCTTACATAGAGTTTTTCAGGATTTTTCTTCTGCTGGGCGTGTGTAGCAAAAGAAAAAATACAGACAAACAGCATAATCAAAACCAGCAATTTTCTCATAGCGACCCTTTATTTGAAGTTAAAGTCGAAAATTTACTGCACGTTTATCGTGATTTGTTTTTCGTCCTGATAAGTAATCTTATACTTTACAAGTCGTGCAAGCCCTGGAGCAGTGTTTGTTTTGCTGATTGGTTCTCCATCTTCTATTACATAAAGATATTTTCCATCAGGACTGACTGCTGCGTCTTTTGGTGCCATGAATTCAAGTTTAGACGCATCATTTCCTGGAGAGGCAAATTGTTTAACAAAGTCAAACCCGAAACCATTATCTGAAATTTTGATAATTCTCACAGGGTCTCTCTGAACAAGGAAAATTCCTGATTCTTTGTCAAATGCAACGCCATAAACATTTGCCATATTTTCAGTGGTCTTTTTTACTGGATCAGTGAAAGACGTAATGCTATATGTAATGTCAACAGAAGTGTCTTTATCCAGCCACTTTGTAATACCATTGCGATTGGTGTAATAGGGATGCGCAAGATAAATGGTTTTCTTGCCATCTGTATCCCCTGATTCTCCTGGAATACCACCTTTTGAACGCCACAGTCCTCCTTCTTTTCCTGTTTTCCTCCTATCAAAGGCAGCCCAGTAAGAATATCCAGGACACGATGCATAAAGACGATAATCAGCATTGAGTCCTACCCAGTTTGGCCAGCCAAGCCCGCCTTTTGTTGTTTCCCAGCCCACATCATTTCCAAAAAATTCTCCAATGTGATAGATTTTTTCTCCTGTCTTACCATCATACACAAGCACACTGTGACCGACACTGCCGTAAATTCTTCCATCTTCATCCACTGCGATATTGACCCAGTAAGGTGACGATGGTCCCGTTATTTTATTTTTTCCTGCAATGTCATTGGCAGGTGTGCTGTCTGGATTAAATTTGAATATAATGCCTGCGCCATAATCCAGCACATAAACACAACCTTTTTTATCAACCCTGACATTTCTCGGACTGATGAATGTATCATCTCCACCAAGAATACCATTTTTTCCGAAAGATGTTTCAAGGACAAGATTCAACCCTATCTGAATTTTTACAGTGTATTTCCCTGGGCTAACTGTTTTTCCGTCAGTATCCTTTAAATTCCATGGAATTTTGAACTGTGTTTCAGTGGTACATTTTTCAAAAAGTGTCCTCACAAATTTTCCATTTGCATCGTAAACCTTGATGGAAATATCCTGTGGTGGATTCGGGTTGGAAACTGTGAAGACAAAAATGTCTCCTGATTTTATTGAAACCGTATTTCTATCAGGAGTACAAACAACCTGAGCAAAACCAGACAGAGCCACAAAAATTATAAAAACCAGACATCCATACAAACATTTTTTTAACATTTTTTCACTCCTGTTTTTTTGTAAATGAAATTCACTTACCTTTTTATCCCTTTATCACTGCAAGGGGTTTCATTTTTGCAACTTTTGTTGATAGACCTGCTTCCTCAACAACTCTTACAATTTCGTCAACATCCTTATATGCCTCAGGAATTTCTTCATCAAGTCCGCCTCTGCTTTTTGCTTTTGCTATAACGCCAGCAGCCAGAAGTTCCTGCTCTATTTTTCTTCCTTTGCTTTTTTTGATTGCCTGGGCTCTTGACATCACCCTTCCTGCTCCATGGCAGGTTGAACCCCATGTTTCATTCAATGCTTTTTCGGTTCCAATTAGAACATAGGAACTTGTTCCCATGGTTCCAGGGATGATAACAGGTTGACCGATGTTTCTATAGATTTCGCATACTGCCTGGTGTCCTTTTGGAAATGCTCTTGTGGCACCCTTACGATGAACATAAACAGATTCATTTTTGTCTTCAAATGAATGCTTTTCATACTTTGCAATATTGTGAGCAACATCATAAACGACATGGAGCCCAAGTCTTTCAGCAGGTATTGAGAAAACCTTTTCAAAACATTCCCGTATCCAGTGTGTAATAATCTGTCTGTTAGCCCAGGCAAAATTTGCAGCAGCACTCATTGCAGCAAAATAATCTTTCCCTTCCTTTGAATCAACTGGTGCGCAGGCGAGCTGTCTGTCAGGGAGGGTGATTCCGTATTTTGACAATACCCTGCCAAATGTAGCAAGGTAATCATCACACACCTGATACCCGAGTCCCCTGCTTCCAGTATGTACCATCACTGTGATTTGATTTTCAAACAAACCAAATACATTTGCTGCTTCCCTATTATAAATTTCAGCAACCTGCTGGATTTCCAGAAAATGGTTGCCCGAGCCAAGAGTCCCGAGCTGGTCAGCACCTCTTTCTTTTGCTCGAGGACTTACACATTCAGGGTCTGCTGTTTTCATGCAGCCGGTTTCTTCTGTTCTTTCGATATCAGAATTCCAGCCATAGCCCTGTTTCAAGGCATAACTGGCTCCCTGAGATAATACTTCATCAACCTGCTTTGTTTTTAAAACAATTTTTCCTGTTGAACCAACACCAGAAGGAATGTTTGAGTACAGACAATATACAATTTTTTCAAGTTTATCTTTGATTTCTGATACCATCACATCAGAGCGAATCAGTCGGACTCCGCAATTAATGTCATATCCAACAAATCCAGGAACAATGACACCACTATCTTTTCTGAATGCTGCAACCCCACCAATGGGCGCTCCATATCCCCAGTGAACATCAGGCATTGCTAAACTATGGGAGATAATTCCAGGAAGACATCCAACATTGGCGACCTGTTGAAGAACATTGTCTTCAAATGTGCGATGAAGCATTGCTTCAGAGATATAGATAATACCAGGTACCCGCATCTGGTTTTTTCTGGGTATCATCCATTTACAGGGCGCAATCTTAGTAATTTCTGATTTCCAGTCAGCCATGTTTCAGTACCGTTTCAACCAGTTTCATTCCTTCTGACACTGCCTTGAAATTCAACGTTGAATTTTTACTTTCAGTCAGAAATACCTTGATGCTTTTTGCAATCTCTTTTTCAGTGACAGGAAATGATGATTTCTCAAGAATTTTAAGCAATCCACCAAGCATGACCATATTTGCAATTTTGCTACTTCCAAGTTTTTCGGCAATTTCAGACGCAGGGATGCCTATATCATTATTTCTGGATTGTCTTGCAGATTTGATGAGGGAACTGTTCCATACAATCCAAGCGTCTTCCTTAAGGTATTGCCCGAGCAACTGCATGGAATTTTCATTGAGAAACACACCATAACCAGCCCCTGAAATGACAGGAGAAACAAGTTCTCCTGTTGATAGTGTTAGCATGCTATAAACATAACCGCCCCTCATTTCAGCTCCATAGGCGGGCAGAAAACTCACATTGAGTTTTTTCATTACCCCTGCATATGCCAGAATCTTGCCCAGGGTAACAATGCCCTGCCCGCCAGAGCCGCCGAGGATGATTTTCCATAAGCGAGTGTTTTTATTTTTCAAGTCCACCACGCTTTTGGTTTTGGTTCGCTGATCAGAATGTTTTTAAGAAAAGAAATGGCTTTTTTCAGACCCTCGTCAATGCTCATTAAACTATCCTCATGCTCAATGCTTAATGCTCCGTCGTAACCTACCAATCTCAGGTTGCTGACAAAATCTCTCCAGAATTCCTCACCATGTCCGTACCCGACGGTTCTGAAAATCCAGGAACGATTGATTTCATCAAGATATGTTTTCGTGTCAAGGACTCCGTTGACCGAACAATTGATACCATCAATCTTTGTGTCTTTGGCATGAACATGGTATATAGCACCAGCAAGTTTTCTCACAGCAGCGATCGGGTCTATTCCCTGCCAGAACAAATGGCTGGGGTCAAAATTTGCGCCAATAACTTCACCTACAGCGTTTCGCAATTTCAACAAAGTTTCAGGATTGTAAACAACAAACCCTGGATGCATTTCAAGACATATCTGAGTAACACTATGTTTTTTTGCAAATTCCACTTCTTCTTTCCAGTAAGGTATCACGCATTTTTCCCATTGCCAGGCAAGTATTTTAGAAAAATCTTCTGGCCAGGGGCATGTCACCCAGTTTGGTGACTGTGCGTTTTCACCATCTCCAGGGCAACCAGAGAATCCAATAATTCTTTTGATGCCGAGTTTTTCAGCAAGAAGGATTGTTTGTCTCTGGGCATGCCTGTGCGCATCGGCAAACTTTCTGTCCGGATGCAGAGGATTTCCATGACAGGACAAAGCAGAAATGTCAAGTCCTCTTTTTCCCACTGCTTTACTGAATGATTTCAACTTACTGTCGTCAGCAAGCAGTTCTTCCGGGTTACAATGGGCATTGCCCGGATAATTACCTGTGCCTATTTCTACTGTTTCAAGGCCCAGGTCTTTTGCGATGTCCAGCGCCTCTTCAAACTTTTTACCACCAAACAGAACCAGAAAAACTCCCAGCTTCATAAAGGCCTCCTTTTTTGTGATAAAATATTATACCCTGCATAATAATTTATTGCTATACAGAGATTTGTCAAATATTAAAACTATGAACAGATGTCTTTTTTTTCTTGCTCGCAGGTTTATCGGAAGAAGGCACAAAGAAAGCTTTATTTATTTCACAAGCTTCGTCAGTGTCATCGGCATTGCTCTGGGAGTTGCAAGTTTGATGATTGTGCTGGGAGTGATGAACGGCTTCAGCAATGATTTGAAAAGAAAAATTATCGGAGCACAACCTCACATTGTTGTGGAAGGCAACCCATATCTGACTGATTACAAAAAAATCGCAGAACACTTAAAAATGATGCCAGGAATAACAGGTACTGGATATTTTGCACAGACACAGATTATTTATAAGTCCTCCCAGTATCTGATTGGAGGATACCTTAGAGGAATTGAAGGAGATAGCGAAATTGCCTGTGTGAAGAAGTTTATCAAACAGGGTAATCTTGAAGGAATTTACTCGGATGGAATTATACTGGGAAGTGAACTTGCAAAGGAACTGGATATCAATGTTAACGATACAGTTGTTATTATAGGTGGAATTCCGCCGCGGGAATATAGTTTCAAGGTTGCAGGTATTGTGGAATATGGTGTGTATAACGTTGATGTGTCAACAGGAATCATATCTCTTGAAAATTTTCAAAAAAAATTTCTTTCAGGAAGGCAGATGGCAAGTATCGGTTTGACTGTTAATGATATCTATCACTGCGAAAAAATTGCAGAAAAGGTAAGAAACATAGTGCCTGCTGATGCACAGGTAAGCACATGGATTAAGAAAAACAAGATTCTTTTTGCAGCACTTGCTCTTGAAAAAAAGGCGATGTTGTTGATTTTAGCCATCATTATTATTGTGGCTTCTTTTAATATCGCAAGCAGTTTAATGATGACTGTGTATAGAAAAATCAGAGAAATTGGAGTGCTGAAGGCGATCGGGATGACGAAATCTCAGATTCGTGCGGTTTTTTTGATTCAGGGATTTTTGCTCGGAATAAGAGGATTGGTATATGGACTGGTGCTTGGAGGAATTATTATATGGGTGTTGAAAAGATATAATATTGTCCATCTGCCAGAATATATTTATAGCATTTCGTATTTACCTGTGGAAATTTCAGGAATTGAAATTTTTTCAATATGTGCGGCTGTTTTCATTACAACGCTTGTTGCTTCAATATTTCCTGCTTACAGAGCAGGAAAACTTGAACCAGCAGCAGCATTGAGGTATGAATGAATATAGCAGAAAATTACGCAATCATTTGCGCAGAAAATATTGTCAAGAGTTATGAAACCAACGTGAAAGCCCTTGATGACATTACTCTTGCCATACCAAAAGGTAACATCACTGTGATTCTTGGACCTTCTGGTTCAGGAAAAACCACATTACTGAATATCCTTGCTCTGCTGGATAAACCGAATTCGGGAAAAGTAATTCTTGATGGCAGAGATGTTTCATCGCTTGAAGAAAGAGATGCTGCTATGATACGGAATAGAATGTTTGGTTTTGTTTTTCAATTTTTTCATCTGATACCGGAATTGAATGTTGAAGAAAATATTATGATACCTTTGATGATCAGACAACCTAATAGTTCATTGAATGAACACAGGGAAAAAGTGTTGAAAGTTATTAAGGAATTTCATCTCGAGAACAAACTTCACAAATATCCTAACAATCTATCAGGTGGGGAAAAGCAACGAATTGGCATATGCAGAAGTTTGATATGCGACCCTGAGGTCGTTTTTGCGGATGAACCCACAGGTAATCTTGACAGGGAATCTTCTTTTGAACTGATTTCTCTGATAAAATTTTTGAATGAGGAAAAAGGAAAAACTTTTGTTGTAGCCACTCACAACGAGAATTTTTTGAAAATTGCGACAAATGTCATATACTTATCAAATGGGAAAATTACAAACAGGGAGTAAAAATGGGATTATGGATATACCTGGACGGGAAATTTGTTGACGAAAAACATGCAAAAATTTCTGTATTTGACCATGGGTTGCTTTATGGTGACGGTGTTTTTGAGGGATTGCGTTCTTATGATGGGAAAATTTTTCGTTTGTCCCAGCACATCAAAAGGTTATATAAATCTGCAAAAGCGATACTACTTGAAATTCCTGTCTCGATGGAAGAAATGGCAGAAATTATTAAAAAGACGATAAAGAAAAACAAACTAAAAGATTCTTACATAAGGGTTGTTGTAACCCGCGGGGTTGGAGACCTTGGGCTTGACCCAAGAAAATGTCCAGAACCAACAATTTTTGTAATTGCAAGTAAAATAAAACTTTATCCTGAAGAGTATTATGAAAAAGGATTATCTGTTGTAACCATTGCTACCAGAAGAAATTTGACAGAAAGTTTGAACCCTGCAATAAAGTCATTAAATTATCTGAACAATATTCTTGCGAAGATTGAAGCAACAAACGCAGGTGCAATGGAAGGACTTTTTCTAAATAATGAGGGGTATGTCGCAGAATGTACAGGAGAAAATATTTTCATTGTGGTTGAAAATAAACTGTTCACTCCACCAATTTTTGCAGGGGCTCTTGACGGAATTTCAAGAGATGCTGTGATTCAAATCGGTAGAGAAATAGGACTTGATGTTGAGGAAAAATTGCTGACAAGGTATGACCTTTATAATTCAGATGAGTGTTTTCTTACCGGTACGGCAGCAGAAATTATTCCTGTAACGTTGATTGACGGAAGAACAATTGGTTCAGGGAAATTAGGGCCCCTGACCAGAAGAATCAGAGAAGAATTTCATAGATTGGTTCAGAAGGATGGGACTCCAATTTAAGAAATGATCTGCACATCCTGCGGTAAAAACACCGCGAGATTTTTTTATATGGAGATTTCTGCGGGTGGGAAGGCAACCACCGGTTGTTTCTGTTTTGATTGCGTGAGGAACAACCCTGAGATAAAAACTGCTTTTGAAACATTTAAGATTCGACACAAAACAATTTCTTACAAACAAAAAAATTGTCCATTCTGCGGTATGACACTTGAAGACTGGAAACAATCGGGGTTTGCGGGATGCGCAACATGTTATCAGATTTTCAGAACTCACATAAAAAGAGAAATTAAGAAGTGTCAGCATGGTTCACTTCATAGAGGGAAATTCCCTCACAGCGAGAATGTTAGCAAGAATTTTCTGGTATACTTTGAAAATGAAATGAGGCGTGCGGTTGCAGGTCGAGACATTGAAAAGGTGAAAAAAATTAAGCAAGAAATCGAGATGTTTATAAAAAATGGATAAATATTTGAGAGACCTGGTATTCAATGAACCCCTGTTAAGTGATGAACCGACATTTTTTACTGCAAGATTGCGGCTTGCGAGAAATATTAAACAATATCCATTTCCGCATCAAATGAGCGAGAAACAGGCAGAACAACTTACGAGAGAAGTGATTGACGTTTCTACCAGTATTACCGACGAAGCGCCTGTGATTATTTCCATGTCAGATATAGATAATGTGACCAGGGATGTTCTCATCGAGAGGCATATTATAAGTCCGGAAATGGCGGAATATGGTTTCGGGAAGATTCTGATATGGTTTCCTGAAATGAAGTTGCGAATTTTTGTGAATGAAGAAGACCATTTCAGAATTTCAATCTGTGGCGGAAAAGAAGACCTCTGCAATCTGTGGAATGTATTGAATCATGTTGACGATATTCTATCCAGGTGTTTTGATTATGCGTTTGATAAAGAGTTTGGATACCTTACATGCTGTCCGACAAATGTAGGACCTGCGCTTAGAGTATCCTCATTGTTTTTCTTGCCAGCGTTAAAAATGACTGGAAAAATAAAACTGGTGTTTGATACTATTTCGCGGATTGGATGTATAATTAGAGGATTTTATGGAGAAGGGTCAAGAAGTATTGCGAATGTCTATCAAATTGCAACAGGACCTGCTCTTGGCAAACAGGAAATTGAATTGTGTCAGGATTTTGAATCTGTGTCCCGCACAATAAAAAAACAGGAATTGATGTCGATGAACATCATTGACCATATGGCGATAAAAGGGAAAATTGTCTGTTTCCTGAACAGGATTTTTGAAAACAATAGAGGAATAAATTCATCTAATTCAATAAAAGGCCTTTCTCTTTTGCTTTTCGGAAGAAATTTAGGTATTATACATATGAATGTGGTAACATTGAAAACACTGTTTTACAGAATTTTACCCGCTTCTTTGCAGTTAGAGGCAGGTACAGAGATGGACGCAATGGAGCGGGACAATTTGAGATTGCAGATATTGAGAAACGAACTCAGGAGCATATATGTTTGAGCAGTATTTTGAAAGATTTACGAAAAGGGTGAAGACTGTACTGGAACTTGCACGCCAGCATGCGATACGATACGGGCATGCTCAGATAGAGACAGAGGATGTTCTTCTCGGGCTTATAGACGAAGGACAGGGAATGGGTGTTGCTGTATTGCATTTCCTGAAAATTGACCCCGAACATATAAGATTTGAGCTTGAAAAAAGTATCAGAGTGGGAATTCCATTGCTATCGTCGGCTGAGATTCCATTGAGTCCTGGAGTGAAAAGAGTGCTTGCGCTTTCTTATCGCCAGGCACAATATTTTGGACATTCTTACGTTGGGACAGAACATCTTCTCATCGGGCTTGTGGCAGAAGAGGAAGGTCATGCTGCAAGGGTGCTTGTCCGTTTTGGATTGACAGTGGATAGTATCAGAAAAGCCATAGAAGGTCTTCTCTGGGGAGAACCTGAAAATGTTTCAAAAGGGAAACAACACTCATCACAGCACACATCGCAGCCTCAGACAAAATCAAAAACTCCGACTATAGATTCGTATGGAAAGGATTTAACGCAGCTGGCTGAAGGGAAAAAACTTGACCCTGTGATAGGAAGAGAAAAAGAAATTGAAAGGGTTACCCAGATACTGTGCAGGAGAAAGAAAAACAATCCTGTGTTACTGGGAGAGGCCGGTGTTGGAAAGACAGCTATTGTTGAAGGTTTTGCACAGAGAATAGCATCTGGCAATATCCCTGAGATTCTCAAGCATAAAAGAATTATTATGATTGACCTTGCCAGTCTTGTAGCAGGAACAAAGTACCGCGGAGAATTCGAACAGAGGGTAAAACTTCTGCTGGATGAAATCAAGCAGAACAAAAACATCATCATTTTTATTGACGAACTCCATACACTTGTTGGCGCAGGGGGTGCTGAAGGGGCGATAGACGCGTCAAATATATTGAAGCCGGCTCTTTCTCGTGGCGAGATACAGTGTATTGGAGCAACGACATTTGATGAGTACAGAAAGTATATTGAAAAGGATGCTGCCCTGGAAAGAAGATTCCAGCCGGTTGTTATCAATCCACCGACAGTCCAGGAAACCATTGAAATTTTGTGGGGTTTGCGCCCTAAATATGAAGAACATCATAAACTGAAAATAATCGATGAAGCCCTGGTGCTTGCTGCAAAACTTGCAGATAGATACATTACTGGCAGGTATTTGCCCGATAAGGCAATTGATCTTGTTGACGAGGCGGCAAGCAAACAAAGGTTGTTATTTTCAAACACACCAGTGGAACTTGAAGAACTGGAGAAAAGAGCAGCGCAGCTGGTGAATTTGCAGGAACAGGCAACAATTCAGCAGGATTTTGAAAAGGCAGCAAGAATAAGGGATAGATTGAGAGAAATACGAAGTCGTATCAATGAGGTGAAACTTTCGTGGGAGAAAGCACAACCTGATACGCATAGAATTGTCACAGGAAAAGATATTGCGGAGATTGTTTCAAAATGGACAGGGATTCCTTTGTCTCAATTGTGCAAGGAAGAAAGGGAAAAACTTCTTGAAATGGAAGAGCACCTTCACAGGGTTGTGGTCGGACAGGACGAAGCGATTTCAGCGGTCAGCAGAGCCATCAGACGTTCAAGGGCTGGTGTAAAAGACCAGAAAAGACCTATTGGTTCATTTTTGTTTCTGGGACCAACTGGTGTTGGTAAGACCCTGCTTGCTCGTGCGCTGGCTGAGTTTTTGTTTGGTGATGACCAGGCCCTGATTCAAATTGATATGTCTGAATACATGGAAAAATTTGCTATCAGCAGGTTGATAGGTGCGCCCCCTGGTTATGTGGGATACGAAGAAGGAGGGCAACTTACTGAAAAGGTTCGCCGCAGACCCTATTCAGTGGTACTGCTTGATGAGATTGAAAAGGCGCATCCAGATGTTTTCAATTTGCTTCTGCAGGTTCTTGAAGAGGGTAGACTGACTGACAGTTTCGGCAGGAGTGTCAGTTTTCAGAACGGCATACTGATACTAACATCAAACATTGGTACGCAGCATTTAAAAAACCGCTCCGCAATTGGTTTTCAGGAAAATAAGGAGGAGATACCATATAGCGCTGTGAAAGCAAGGATTCTGGACGAGATTAAAAAGACATTCAGACCAGAATTTCTTAACCGCCTTGATGAGATTATCGTATTTCATCCTCTTGAACAGGAACATCTCCTTAAAATTGTTGACCTTGAGGTAGGAAAAGTTGCCGAGAGGTTAAAGGAACAGGGTTTTACAATTTCCCTCACTTCTGAAGCAAGGGAGTTTTTGAAAAATATGGGCACTGACCCTCAATTTGGAGCAAGACCTCTTAGAAGAGCCATCTCCAGGTATCTTGAGGACCCATTGTCCGAAGAACTTTTGAAAGAGAATTTTCCTCAGCATTCGCATATCGTTGTAAAGTTTGATAAAAATAGACTAATTTTCACTTTAACTGAAGGGAAAGAACATGTCACCGCGACACCTGATAAGAGTCCTGTCACTCCTGATTAGTTTTCTCGTTCCTGTTTTTCTTTATTCGGATACCAACATTGTTGCCAGTATCACCATCAAAGGAAATACAACAGTTTCATCCACAAGAATAAATTTGATGTTGAGAACAAAGCCGCAGGGTGTGTTTGACGAACAACTCTGGAAAAGAGATATTCAATCCTTGATGGATACAGGATACTTTTCTTCAGTAAAATACGAAATGAAAGATACTGAAAAAGGACTTGATATCACTATTTTTGTTGAAGAAAATCCAGTTGTTGAAGGAATAAAATTTAATGGAGCCAGGATTTTCAAGAAAACAGAACTTGAGAAAATGGCGGAAATAAAAAAAGGCGATTATTGCAATGATGCGCTTGTTAAAAGGGCAATAGCAGGATTGAAACAAAAGTATGAAGAAAAGGGGATATATTTTACTGAGATTGTTGCCACAACCCAGCCAGCTGCCAATAACAGAGTAATTGTGATTTTTGATATTCATGAAGGGAAAGGGAAATTATACGTGGGGACAATAAATTTTTCAGGGAATAAAGCATTTGATTCTTTGATTCTCAGAAAGAAGATGAAGATTAAACAGAGGAAAATGCCTTTCATAAGAGGGACCTTTAAGCCCGAAATTCTTGAGGATGATATAAAACGGCTCGAAGAGTTTTACCATAACAACGGATATCCTGAATGTTCAATAGATAGAAAAACGTCAGTTGAAAATAAAATGATTGTAATTGATATTGTCGTGAACGAAGGAGAAAAGTTTTATTTTGGGAAAACAGAGTTCTCTGGAAATCTCATTTTCGATACAAACAAAATAAAAAAACTTGTTGAATACCACGAGGGAGATGTTTATTCTCAGATGAAATTTGACAAAACACTTTCGAACATTCGTCGCATTTATTCGGATTCAGGTTATATAAGACCCATAATCAGACCTGTTCCAGAAATAACAGATTCAAAAATTAATTTCTCGATTACCATTGATGCTGGCACAAAGGTTTTCATTAATGAAATCAAAATTGCTGGCAACACGGTAACAAAGGATAAGGTAATAAGACGTGAAATGGCAATATATCCAGGGGATGAATTTTCTGGAGAAAAATTAAGGAAAAGTTTTAATAATCTATCAGACCTTCAATTTTTTGATGAAATTGAAATCAAGCCAGAGCCAACAGAAGATGAAAAACTCGTGGATCTTGATGTAATAGTAAAAGATAAAGAAAGAACTGGAATGTTTACGTTTGGTGCGGGTTACAGTTCTCTTGAACAGGGAGTCGGATTCATAGGCATTCAACAGAGGAATTTTGATATTTCAGATCCACCTCATTTCAGGGGAGCCGGACAGAACATAAACCTTGAAGCAATGATGGGTGGTGTTACAAAACATTTTGTGTTGAGTTTTACTGAGCCGTATCTTTTTGACAGACCCATTTCTTTCGGTCCGGATATTTTTATTACAGAAAAAACATGGGATGACTACACTGAAAAACACAATGGTGTTGACATAAGAATAGGCAGAAGATGGAAGAATTTTTCAATAGGATGTAAGTTGATGACTGATGAAATCAAACTGAGTGATATTCAGATACCTGAATTTCAGTCGCAGTACGGAACCAACAGGGTAAATAGTCTAACAGTAACGTTTGGTTTTCAAAATCTTGACAGAAGAATATTGCCGAAAGATGGAGACCAGATTCAGTTAACCTGTGAATATGCTCCTTCTTTTCTCGGCAGCGACCTTGAATACTGGAAGGCAACAGTTGAAAACGATTATTACAAAAGTTTAGGAAGATTTGTTTTTCA
>DAONMJ010000009.1:0-34139 GCA_035392545.1 bacterium | reverse complement strand
AGGGAAAATCAAAATTCAAACTTTCAAAAACTTTCCCCTATGTTAAACTTTATCTGAATGCGATAGTGGAATCATGGAAACCTTAGAATTGTCCGTTGTTATTCCTGCCTATAACGAAGAAAAAAGAATACAAAAAACAATTTCAGAAATATACGGGTATTTCAAAAACAGAAAAGTATCATTTGAAGTGATTGTTGTGGATGATGGTAGTATTGATTCAACCAGAGAAATTGTTTCATCCATGATGAATGAATTGCCAAATCTAAAACTTTTTGTTCATTCAGAAAATAAAGGCAAAGGTGGAGCAGTTCAAACAGGTGTTTTATCTGCAACAGGAAATATGATTCTAATTTCTGACGCTGATCTCTCCACGCCTGTATCTGAGATAGAAAAAATGGAACATTTTATTTTTGAGGGATATGATATTGTGATTGGTTCAAGGAAATTAAAGGATTCAGTAATTCCTGTGCCTCAGCCATGGTACAGGAAATTATCAGGATGGATGTTTCTTTTTTTTGTACGGCAAATTTTGAAATTACCGTTTTCTGACACACAGTGCGGATTTAAACTTTTTAAATCAGGGGTTGCGAAGGAGATTTTTTCAAATCTCAGGCATAAAGGGTTTATTTTTGATGTGGAGGTTTTATTCACAGCCATGCAACTAAAATACAGGATAAAAGAAGTGGGTGTAATCTGGATCAATTCCCCTTATAGCACTGTCAGATTTTTCAGGGACTCTATTCGTATGTTCATAGATTTAATTAAAATCAGGTTCGGAAAATGAAGCATCGGTATACTCTGTCAGTAGTTATTCTATATGTGGTATGTTGTGTTTTATATCTTCTCGGTATCAAATGGGGGCTTCCTTCGTCTGATCTAAAAAAATATTGTCCTGTGGAAGTTGTGGTTTCAGAAAACTACATAAAACAGAGCTGGCACATTTCAAAGGAAAAGCCAGAAGACAAATTACCGCGCTCGGCTTTTAATATCATCAGGTCATTACACCCGGATGAACAGAATATTCTTAAAAGCATCAGCACAATGTCTCCAGAAAAACTGGATTTTAATCCACACTTTTTCGAGTATCCTTCCTGCCAGATATATCTTGTGGCCATTACCCTTAAAATGGTCTCAGTAATGAAGTTTGTACATTTGAGTTCAGATATTTCTTATTATTTTAATCATCCTGAAGAAATGGGAAAAATTTATTTTTCAGGTAGATTGATCACTGTGATCATGGCGTTGTGTGGTGTTATCTTGTTCAGTATTGTAGCCATTTCATTATACGGTAAAAAAGGTGGGCTCTTTGCCACCGCCTGTTTAGGGCTATCTCCATTATATGTCATTAACAGCCATTACATGACGGTTGATATTCCTATGGTATTCTGGATGATTGTGTCATTGTTCTTAATGATAAAATTTATGAGGACAGAGAAATTCTTATTTCTTTATCTGGCATCCTTTTTTACAGGTGTTGCAGCAGGTACAAAGTATCCGGCTGCCACTATGTTTTTTCTTCTTCCCTTTGTTTACTTTGCAAAACACAGAAGATTGTCTTTATTCTTTATAAAAAGCATTTTCATTCTGCTGGCAATTTTTTTGTTAGGGTTTTTTATAACAACTCCATATGCATTATTATCGTTTCAGGAATTCAAAAGAGATCTTATTTATCAAGCATCTGCGAGGGGTGTAGGAACTTATGGATTGTTGGAGTACATCTATTCTTTCTCTGGTTTTTTCAGCGGTCTGTGGACCGGTATCTGGCTCATTTTTATATTAGCCATCTGTGGTATCTTCTTACAGGCAAAGAGGAGAAATGCCTCTGATAGAATAGTTCTTACAGGTTTCTTGTTGATGATAATACCGTTAATGTCTGCTGGAGGTTTTAAATATGCGCGTTATTATTTGCTTGTCCTGCCATTTTTGAGCTTGAGTGCCGGCGCCTTGTTTGATGAGATGTTACAATGCAAAAGTTTTCCAAAAAAATTCTTTGTAGTAAGTGTTTGTGGCGTTTTTATTTTAGGAAGTATGGCAAAATCTTTTGCATATTCATTGTTGATGAACAAAAAAGATGTGCGTTTTATATCTGCAGAATATATTGACAGTGAGATTCCATCCGGGGCGAAGATAATGTACACAAAAGATCCATGGATTTTTGAAGTTCCTCCTGTTAATCCATTAAAACATTCTGTGTCAATTATTCCTGAAAAAGATCTGGAAAAAGCGGAAACAGGAAGTTTTTTAATCCTTGGTGAACTTCAATACTTTTTGACTTCTGGCAATAGAGTGCGCGAAATGGAGAAAAAAATATGGCAGATGAAAGAAAAAGGGTTTATTATCAGAAAAATTTTTGCGAGTTTTCCCCGGGTTGGACCGTTTAAATTTGATTACCGGTGGACACTTCATGATATGATTTATGCCCATCCAATAATACTCTTGTTTTATAAACCATGAGCAAGATATTTCATTATGACCTGCCGTCTGACAGAATTGCACAAAGACCTTTAGAGAAAAGGGATGAGGCTCGTTTAATGCTTGTGGATCGCCAGAGAAACTCTATAGAACATTTTGTATTCAAAGATATTGTGAATTTTTTCTCGTCCGGAGAGGTAATTGTTTTGAACGATAGCAGGGTCATTCCTTCAAGGTTGTATGGTAAAAAAGACACAGGCGGTCATGTCGAATTACTTCTGTTGAGAAAAGTAGATGAAAAAAACTGGGAAGTGCTTATTCGTGGAAAAATTAAATCTGGAACGAAATTACTATTTGGGGAGATTTCCGCAGTGGTATTGGGAAGAAACAAAATTGGATCCTGGCTGGTTCAATTTGATGCAGATGATCAGAAAATTTCTGACATTGGAAGAATGCCAATTCCGCCATATATGAAAAGAATGTCTGACGAACGAGACAGTATTGATTATCAAACTGTATACGCCAGAAAGCATGGGTCTATTGCAGCACCAACAGCAGGATTGCATTTTACCCATCAGATTTTTGAACAATTGAGACAAAAGGGCGTTATTACATGTTTTTTAACTCTTCACATAGGTTGGGCATCTTTTCGTAAGATAGAATTTGATGGAGAAAAGCCAGTGGTATTACCTGAATTTTTTGAGATTTCAGAAGAAACAGCCAGCGTGATTAACAAAGCGATACATTCCGGGAAAAAGATTTGCGCAGTTGGAACAAGTACTGTGAGAGCCATAGAGAGTTCTTTTGCCAACGGCGCAGTTGTTGCCCGCAAGGGTTCAACAGATTTGTTTATTGAACCAGGATATCATTTCAGTTGCATAAATAGAATGATAACAAACTTTCATCTTCCAGGTTCTACTCATCTGTATATGGTATGTGCCTTTGGAGGGACGTCACTTATTCAAAGAGCATACTTAACGGCAATTGAAAAAGAATACAGATTTTATTCATATGGTGATACAATGTTGATTATTTAAAAAATAGTATTTGTGTTAAAATTACACCACGATGTTTTTCTTCAAAATCACCAATAAAGATGGGTTTGCGAGAGCCGGTGTATTTTTGTCTCCTCATGGAGAAGTTCAAACGCCCTGTTTTATGCCAGTCGCAACAACGGCAAGTGTGAAACTTTTAACTTCAGAAGAGGTGAAATCACTCGGTTTTGATGCTATTATTTTGAACGCCTACCATTTGTATCTCAGACCCGGATTAGAAATTATTGAAAATTCTGGAGGGATTCATGAGTTTATGAACTGGCATGGACTTGCCATTACAGATAGTGGCGGTTACCAGATGTTCAGTTTGCCTGGTTCAAAAATAGATGAAAATGGAATAATATTGAAAGCACCTGAAAGTGGTGCAAAATATTATTTTACGCCAGAAAAAATGGTGGAAATCGAACAAAAGATAGGTGCGGATATTATCATGTGTCTTGATTATTGCCCAAAAATCTGGGATAATGTAAACGAAATTAAGACAAGTGTTCATAGAACAATTGCCTGGGCAAAAAGGTGTTCTGTTGCACACCTTCAAAAGAAGCAACAACTGTGGGGAATTATTCAGGGCGGTACAGATATCAATTTGAGAAAAATTTGCCTGGAGAATCTCGAAAATTTATCTTTCCCTGGTTATGGCATAGGCGGATTAAGCATTGGAGAACCGTGGGAAAGAGCACTTGAAATTTTGAATGATTTATGCAGAATAATTCCAGAAGAGAAAGTTGTTTATCTCATGGGCGTTGGCATGCCAGATCAGATTGTGGAATCTGTGGATGCTGGTATTGATTTTTTTGATTGTGCCATGCCAACAAGAATAGCAAGAAATGGAACGACTCTAAGCTGGTCAGGCAAGTTTAATATCAAGGCAGCATGGTGTAAAAACCAGCAGTCGCCACTTGATCCTGAGTGTGATTGTTGTGTATGTAGAACATATAGCAGAGCGTACATACGGCATCTTTTTAATGCAAAGGAAATGCTCGGGATGCGACTTAATTCTTATCATAATTTATATTTTATTGGAAAATTGATGAACAGAATTCGTCAGAATATCAAACAGGGAACTTTTCAGAAATTTAAGAAAGAGTTTTTAGGAAAATACAAACGAAAGGAGCAATATGCCCAATAGTGCACAGGGAGCTTCGTTGTTTAATGCGCTTTTGCCTTTGCTGTTAATTTTCTTTATTTTTTATTTCCTTCTGATTCTGCCGCAGCAACGAAAGGAAAAGCAGCGAAGAGAAATGCTGGATAATTTAAAAAAAGGTGATCGTGTTATCACAATTGGCGGAATGATTGCTACTGTTGATGAAATAAAGGGAAAGATTGTAAGTTTGAAAATTGCTCAGGATATAAAGGTGGATTTTGTTAAAACCGCTATTGCACAAATCTTTCAGGAAGAAAAAAAATCATGATAGGTTATTTTGACATCAAGAATGGTTGCGCCGGAGATATGGTTTGTGCTGCTCTTTCAGGTTGTGTGGATGTAAAAGAAATTGAAAGACATCTGAAGAAAGTAAAATTTCCCTCAAGATATGAAATCGAAATCCGACAGGTTATGCGGGCTGCCGGGCAATTTCATGGAATCAAAGCCAATCAATTCATTGTTAATGTTAGCGGTAAAGAACACGAAAGGTCATACCGTGAAATTGTTTCAATTTTTTCAGAAAGTGACCTGCTTTCTTCAACAAAGAAGAAAATTTTGAAGATTTTCAGTGTCCTTGCAGAAGCAGAAAGCAAAGTTCACGGCAGAGATCTTGAACAATTGCACTTTCATGCAGTTGGTCAAACTGATGCGCTTGTTGAAATATCTTTTTCTGTCCTCGCGATGGAATACATCGGAATTACAAAATTAGTTGTTTCTTCTGTTGGTATTTCAAATGCAGCTCCTGCAACGATGGAAATGATTTCAAAAATGCCTGTAATATTTCGTAATATTCCTTTTGAAATATCAACGCCCACTGGTATAGCAATTATTAAAGGACTGGCAGATTTTTACGGGGATTCTCCAACGTTAATGCCTCTTGGTTACGCGTATGGAACAGGGACAATAACAACTGATTTACCGAATACCGTAGAGTTTGTGTATGGAACAGAAATGTCAGAAAAAACAGAGACCATAGGTATTATTGAAACATCTGTGGATGACATGAATCCACTGATTTTTGAGCATTTGATAGATAAACTTCATCAAGCAGGTGCTCTTGAGGTCTGTTTCTTTACTGGTACCACGAAGAAATCAAGGCCCATGTTTTTGATAAGGGTTTTGTGCAAACCTGAGCAAAGAGCAACAATGTCAAAAATCATTTTCCATGAAACAACATCTCTTGGTATCAGGTACAGAGAAGAGAACAGGATTGTTCTTGGTAGGGCTCAAAAAAAAATAAAGACTTCTTACGGTGAAATTAGAGTAAAATTTGGTTATTTTGCTGGTGAAACGGTTAACATTATGCCAGAGTATGAAGATTGTAAAAAAATTGCTATCGAAAAGAGAATCCCCATAAAAATTGTAATGCAGGAAGCCGTGAAAAGTGCTATTGAATCTGATAGGTAAATTAAGATATAATATTTCATTAAAAATCTTCACTTTTTAATAATCGGAGGGGAAAATGGTGGTTGGCGTATGGATGGTTGAATTGCATATACCTTATGCGCAGAACCTCAAGGATAAAAGAAGTGTAATTCAATCGATTCTTACGAAATCCAGAAATCGTTTTAATGTATCAATAGCAGAACTTGGTTATAAAGATAAATGGCAGAGAAGTATTATGGGTGTTGCATGTGTTGATTCTGAATCATGTCGGGCTGAGAATATTTTTTCTGCTATCCGTAAGATTTTTGAAGAAAATGGAATGGTTATTGTGGTGAAGGAAGATGTAAATTTTTATCCACTTGGGGAATAAGTAATATGAAAGATGAAACCAGATATAACGCGGAAAAGATTGAACATTACTGGTATAGTAAATGGGAAGAATCGGGTTGCTTTAATGTGACACAGCAGACGGGTACGCCATATGTGATTGTTATTCCCCCACCTAATGTCACGGGATATCTTCATATCGGGCATGCGCTAAACAACACAATTCAGGATATTTTGATACGATGGAAAAGAATGGCGGGTTTCAATGCTTTATGGGTGCCAGGTACAGATCACGCAGGTATTGCAACACAGAATGTTGTTGAAAAAGAACTGATGAAAAAAGGATTGACAAGAGAAGCCCTTGGTAGAGAAAAATTTCTTGAAGAAGTGTGGAAATGGCGCGATGCATATGGGAATAGAATTATTGAACAATTGAAGCGGCTTGGTGCTTCCTGTGATTGGCATAGAACCTGTTTTACGATGGATAAAAATTTTTCTCAGGCTGTTCAAACGGTGTTCATAAAATTGTATGAAAAGGGACTTATTTACAGGGGAACAAGAATTATAAACTGGTGTCCGCGATGCACAACAGCTTTATCAGACGAAGAAGTTGAATACAGGGAAGAAAATGGATTTCTTTATTACCTGAAATATCCAGTTGAGGAAAACGGCTATCTTGTGGTGGCTACAACGAGACCTGAAACAATGCTGGGTGATACTGCAGTCGCAGTCAATCCTTCAGATGAAAGATACAAAGATTTTATTGGTACAAAGGTACATCTTCCTTTTGTGAACCGATTGATTCCTGTAATTGCAGATACGCAGGTTGATATGGAATTTGGAACAGGAGCAGTAAAGGTGACACCTTCTCACGATCCTGCAGATTATTCGATTGCAAAAAGACACAATTTGGAATTTTTGACTGTGATGGATGAAACGGCAAAAATGAATGAAAATGCAGGAATTTTTAAAGGACTGGATAGGTTTGAATGTCGTCGAAAAATTATCGAACATCTTCAGGAGCAAAAACTTATTGAGAAAATCGAACCATATAGTCATCGCATAGGTCATTGTTATCGTTGCGATACACTTATAGAGCCCTATATTTCCAGACAATGGTTTGTTGACATGAAGAAACTTGCAGAACCCGCTATAAAAGTGGTATTGGATGGTGGACTTAAATTTTATCCAGAACGATGGACAAAGATATATCTTCAATGGCTCTATAATATCCAGGATTGGTGCATTAGCCGTCAGATATGGTGGGGACATAGAATACCTGTATGGTATTGTTCAAACAGTGATTGTCCGCCTGTTGTAAGCATATCAACACCCAGAGAATGTCCGTGTTGTAATGGTAGGAATTTTGTACAGGATGATGATGTTCTGGATACATGGTTTTCTTCCTGGCTGTGGCCATTTGCTGTTTTTGGATGGCCAGAAAAAACAAAGGACCTTGAATATTTTTATCCCACAAATACCCTTGTTACTGCCCAGGAGATTCTGTTTTTCTGGGTTGCAAGGATGGTAATGGCTGGTTTTGAATTTATGGAAGAAAAACCTTTTGAATCAGTATACATCCACGGTACAGTGAGAGATGAAACAGGAAGAAAGATGAGTAAATCTCTTGGCAATGCAGTAGATCCCATTGAAATTATTGATGAAGTTGGGGCTGACGCATTACGTTTCAGTTTGATTTCATTAACTTCGTTCGGGCAGGATGTTTTCCTTCCTGAGAAATTTCATTATAAGGGAAGAAATTTTATTAACAAAATATGGAATTCATTCAGATATCTTGAAATGCTGGTGGAAAAGAACAACTGCGAAATGATTTCTACAGAAATTTCAGGACAAAAATTCTTGAAAGATCTTGGGCTTGCAGAAAAATGGATTCTAACTTTACTCAACACAACAACAGGGCATGTTAACAAGTGTTTGGAAGAGTTTAAATTCAACGAAGCTGCCGATTCTCTATATGAGTTTTTCTGGCATCAGTATTGTGATTGGTATGTAGAACTTTCCAAAATGTATTCTGAAAAGGATACATATCTTGTTTGCAGAATAATCCCTGTAATGGTTTTTGTAATGATGAGGACATTAAAATTACTTCATCCTTTTGTCCCATTTATTACCGAAGAACTCTGGAATAGATTGAAAAAAATTACGTACATAGATGATGCATTTATCACGAAAAGTACCTGGCCGATTCCTGATGCCGGTTTTGAATTTCCTGAAGCCGTAGCAGAAATGGAAGAAATTAAGAAACTTGTCATAGAAATCAGAGATATAAAGACAACTTTTAAAATACCGGTTACAAAAAATATGGAAGCTATTTATCGCGGGATTTCGTTACTTAATTTTGATGAAGCAAGACAGAAAGTTGAGTTTCTTTCTAAAACAGTCTTTTTGTATGACAACGAAGCAGTTGGTTATTCAGAAGATATGCTTGTTCGCGTCTGGAATGATGGGTGGTTTGCGATAAAAGTCAAAGGTCTACTGGATATAAATGCAGAAAAGCAAAAGTTGTTAAAAGAAAAAGATAAAGTGGAAAAAATTCTAACCTCCACAGAAAAGAAACTTTCAAATCCTGATTTTCTTAAACATGCGCCAGCAGATGTTGTTGAAAAAACAAAAAAACTTTGTGATGACCTTGCCGCTGAACTGACAAAAATCGAGAAAAACTTTCAACTTTTAACCAGGGAGAAAAAATGAAAGCAATTATTGGATTGAGTGGAAAACAATACTGTGTGAAGGAAGGAGATACGTTTGAAGTATTTAAACTTTCACACCAAAAAGGAAATCAGTTTACGATACAGGACATTCTGGCGATTGAAAAGCAAGGTTCTTTGATTACAGACAAAGAGTTTCTTAAGAATTGTGCTGTTATTGCTGAAGTGATAGATGAAAAAAAGGGTGAGAAACTATATGTATTCAAAAAAAAGAAAAAGACAGGTTATTCAAAGAAAACAGGACATAGAGATATTCTTTCTGTTGTGAAAATCGTCAGGATACAGACCTCCGATGCAGCATCCTAATATTCTGACAGGTACGGATATTGCTGGTAAAAGAGCGATTGTCATTGCCTTTAAGGAAAAGTTTTTTGATCAGGAAAAGGAAAATTTAAAGGAGCTTGAATCGCTTGCCTGCACCCTTGGATTGAATGTTGTAAAATCTTTATTGATAAGACATCCAGACCCTATCTATCCTTCGACTTATATTGGGAAGGGAAAAATTCAGGAGATTTGCAAAATTGTTCAGGAAATGAATTGCGACGTTGTAATTTTCGAAAAAGAACTTACGCCCGTTCAACAGAGAAATCTTGAAGAATCATTCAGCATTGCTGTTATTGATAGAACAGTACTAATACTCTTAATTTTTGGGAAACATGCTCATACGCTTGAAGGAAAATTACAGGTTGAACTTGCCCAGATGACGTATCTTTTACCACGACTTGCTGGTTCTTCAGGAAGGCTTTCACGACTTGGTGGAACAATTGGTACAAGAGGTCCGGGAGAACAAAAACTCGAAGTTTACAGGAGAAGAGCAAGAGAACGAATAAGATTGTTAAATGTGAGAATAAAAGAAATAGAAAAACACAGAAACATCATCCGTGAAACAAGACAGAAAAAAAACTTGCCTGTGGCTGCTATTGTGGGCTACACAAACGCCGGCAAAAGTACACTTCTTAATGCGTTAACTCATAAGCAAGACGCAATAGTTGACAATAAGTTGTTTGCAACACTTGATCCTCTTACAAGACTTGTTTTTCTTGGAGATGGGACTTTTTGTTTGATATCTGATACCGTGGGATTGCTTTCTTCTTTACCACACCATCTGATTGCTGCTTTCAGGGCGACCCTTGAGGAATTAAAATATGCTTATCTTTTGATCTGTCTTGTTGACGCAGCAAGTTTCAGTATAGAAAAACAAATCAGTACAATTGATAATGTTTTTGAAATTATGTCGATACAACAGAAACCAAGAATTAATGTGTTCAACAAAATAGATTTAATAGACGAAACAGAATTAGGGTTTCTTAAGAGAAATTACCCCGATTCGCTTTTCATTTCTGCAAAAAACAGTACTGGATTTCATGAATTAAAAAGTGCGATTAAGGAAATAGTGAGGGAACATGCTTGTTTCAGAACACGATAGAAGAATCGTTCGTAAAATCTGTGATGAAATAGTCAAACATGATAGTTTCTTTCTTACCACCCACCAGGTTCCTGATGGTGATGGATTAAGTTGTGAACTTGCTTTTTCTCTCATTTTGCGTAAACTTGGAAAGAGAGCCAGTATTGTGAATGAAATGTTGCCCTCATCAATTTATAGTTTCCTTCCAGGATACTCAGACATTTTGAGGATTGAAAAATATGCGGAAATGAAATCAGTCCCGGGTGTTGCCATTGTTTTTGATTGCAGCAACAAAGATAGAATAGGTAGACCTTTATCTTTTATACCGGAATCTGTTGTGATGATTAATATAGACCATCATCAGGGAAATACTCAATTTGGAGATATTAACTGGGTTTGTGAAAATTGTTCATCTGTTGGTGAAATGTGTTTCTCTATACTGGAAGAACTCAACTGCATTGATAAAGAGGTCGCAGAGTGTTTATATGTTGCAATCCTGACTGATACGGGTTCATTCAGACACCATTTTGATACCAGAACAATCAGGATTACTGGAAAATTGTTGAGTACCGGAATAAATCCCGAACGTATCGCAGATTACATTTATCACAGTTACCCGGTTTCAACGTTGAGGCTTCTGGGGCATGCCCTTGTATCATTTCAATACGATATGCGTTTGCGTACCGCCTGGGCAATTATTGACCAGCAGATACTGGTAAAAACAGGTGCCTTTGAGCAGGATGCAGAAATTATTATAGATGCTTTACGTTCTATCGGTAATGTTGATTTTGTTTTTCTTGTGAAAGAAAGAAAAAATGAAATTAAATTCAGTCTGAGGAGCAAAAAAGGTTTTAATGTTCGTTTGATTGCAGAGAAATTTGGTGGTGGAGGACATGATGGTGCAGCTGGATTTTCAATGACTGGTATCCCGCTAACAGATGCTGTTGAGAAGTTTTTACGATACTTAAGAAAACATCATTCTAAAAGGGCAGGTTGAAAATGGATAAACAACTCGATGGATTTTTGAATATTAATAAACCATCAGGAATAACGTCATATGATGTTATAAGATTTATTAAGAAAATTCCGGGATTTAATGCCAGAATTGGGCATACAGGAACACTTGATCCTCTTGCTTCTGGTGTTCTTGTTGTCTGTATTGGCACTGCGACAAGGAAGGCAGGTAAATTTTTAGCCATGGAGAAAGAATATTTAGCAACATTGCTTCTTGGTATCACAACTGATACTGACGACATACAGGGAGAAATTCTTGAATCATCACAGGTTAATCCGGAGTCAATAGATGAACAACAGGTTTATAAAACAATTTGTTCTTTTGCCGGCGAGATTGAACAGGTTCCTCCCAGTGTTTCAGCATTACGCAGGCATGGTGTACGACTTTATAAACTTCACAGGCAGGGCAAACCAGTGATTCCTGAGCCACGAAAGGTGTTTGTTCATGAAATAACGGTGGAAAAAATAGAAATACCGAGGATTGTTTTCAGGGTGGTGTGTTCAAGAGGTACATATATCAGGTCTCTATGCAGAGATATTGGCAAAAAACTTGGATATGGAGCCGCCCAGGAATCTTTAATCAGATTGCGGATTGGGGAATTTACAATTGACAATGCTGTTGAATTGAAACAATTAAATGAAGAAAACTTAAAAAAATATATTATACCTTCTTCAGTGATTTAAGATGGATAATTTGATCATCAGTATTTCGGGTATCAGGGGAATTTACGGGAAATCTCTGACAGAAGATATCGCGGTTCGTGCCGGCAGGGCATTTGGGTTGTGGACAAATACAGAAAACATTGTTGTCGGAAGAGATACAAGGGTTAGCGGGAATTCCCTTATGCAGTCATTTATGGCAGGGGTTTCATCTGCTGGAAAACGTGTTTTTGACTGCGGGATTGTGCCAACCCCAGCATTAACCTGGTTTATTGAAAAACATCATAATTTTTCCGGTACCGTGATTACAGCGAGTCATAACCCTGTTGAATATAATGGCATAAAATTAATTAGTCCATCGGGTACTTTTCTTAATCCTGTTGAATTCAAAGATTTTCTTGATATATACAATAAAACCGATATTTTAGATATAAAGGGCAGGGCTGAAATTATGGGTGAAAAAAAAGATTTGATGGATAATTTTTTCTCCTGTCTGTTCAACTACATAGATGTATCAGCAATAAGAAAAAAAAGATTCAAGGTTGTTGTTGACCCGGTTCAGGGTGTGGGCGCCCTGTATTCAAAAAAATTTCTGGAAATGCTGGGTTGTGAAATAAAAATTATTAATGAAAACCCTCTGGGCAAATTTTCTCATCAACCAGAACCAGTTCCATCCCATCTCAGAAAACTTTCGTATGTGATGAGGATTGAAAATGCTGATATTGGATTTGCTCAGGATCCGGATTGCGATCGTCTGGTACTGGTTGAAAAAAGTGGAAAGTTTGTTAGCGAAGAACAGGGTCTTGCAATCTCAGTTTACTGGATGCTTCATAGAAAAAAAGGTCCTGTTGTTGTGAATATTGCCACAACAAGGCTTGTTGACGATATATGTAAAGAATTCAAAACACAACTGTTTAGAACAAAGGTGGGAGAAGTTTTTGTTGTTGAGGAGATGAAAAGGGTTGGTGCTGTGGCTGGTGGGGAAGGCAATGGTGGGATAATATTACCTGAATTTCATTATGGTCGTGATAGTTATATTGGAATGGGTTTGATTCTGGAAATGATGGCAAAAACTTCACTATCTTTATCAGAAATTATTGAAAAATTTCCCAGATATAAATTCGTAAAGAGAAAAATTTCTTTCCCCAGAGAGCGAATCGAATGTTTGTACAAATCCCTTGAGAAAGAATTTTCAAGTGGTAAGATCAATTATTTAGACGGTTTCAGAATTGATTTTGACGATACATGGTTAGGCATAAGATCTTCAGGTACTGAACCAATTATAAGAATCTTTGTTGAAGGGAAAAAACAGAGCAGGATTTACCGAATTATTAATCTGATTGATCGCCATGTCGCTTCTTGTGGTAGAAATTTTTGATAATTTTCAAAACCTGTTCAGAAGTATCCACGACGCTAAAAATTCCCAAATCGTTTTTATCAATGTAAGATTTTTTTATAAGATAGTCTTTCATCCAGGCAATTAATGGGTCCCAGTGGTTTTTATTAACAAGTATTACAGGGAATTTTTTGACTCTTCCTGTCTGCACCAGTGTAATGGCTTCTGTAAATTCATCAATTGTTCCAAAGCCACCGGGGAATACAACAAATGCGGTTGCATATTTAACAAACATTACCTTCCTTACAAAAAAATACCGAAACGTAATGAGATGGGAAATATATTGATTTGGTTTTTGTTCATGTGGTAATTCTATGTTCAGACCAATGGATTTGCCACCTGCTTCAAAGGCGCCTTTATTTGCAGCTTCCATGATGCCTGGTCCACCACCTGTAATGACTGCATATCCATTTTTTACAAGAATCTTTCCGAGGTTTTCTGCTTCTCTGTACCATTGGTCATCTGAGGAAACCCTGGCAGAGCCCCAGACAGTAACTGCTTTGTTCACACTGTCAAGGATTTCAAAACCATCAACAAATTCTGCCATTATTCTGAAAATTCTCCATGATTCCTCGTGGTATGTTTCTTCATTTTTCATTGTTCTCCCTCACTTCTTCAACGACCAGAATTATTCCATCAATTTCTTTTACACGCACCTTTGTTTGCGCGGGAATTTCTTTTCCGCGGCTTATTGCTTTCCAGTATTCTCCATGCACATAAACCGTTCCTTCAGGCTTCAAATCCGTAACAGTCCTTCCTGTTTCACCAATGATACCCTCTTTTCCTGTTGTCACTTTTCTGGAACGAGTACGTTTTACAAGAACCAATAGTCCTGTGACAAGTATTACCAGTATTGCGTAGATTAGTATAAACACGTAAATAGAAGGACGAAATTCACTGTGAGGTGAACGGAAAAATAAATATGTTCCCAGTCCCATAGCAATAAATCCCCCAATGGCAAAAATCCCGAATCCAGGTGCTGCAATTTCCATTAAAAGTAATATGAGACCTGTTACTATCAATAACACTCCTGCGATACTTTGCGTGAAGGTTTGAAATGCGAACATGGAAAGGATGAGACAAATTGTGCCTACCACTCCTGGTACAGCAAAACCAGGATGAGAAAATTCAATGATAATTCCAAGTATTCCTATTGTCATAAGAAGATAGGCGACAGTTGGATCTCCTATTGCATTGAGCAGTTTTTCTCCAAAACTTTCGGTAATCTGTTCAGCAGGCATACTTTTTGTGTCAAGTATTACAGTTCTCCCTGAAGCAAGTTTTACCTGTTTTTGATCAAGCTTATTGATAAGATCTTCAACGTCAGTTGCTATAAAATCAGCAACATTAATTTTTACTGCTTCTTCAGCCGTTGTTGAAATGCTTTCCCTGACTGCTTTTTCTGCCCATTTTTCATTTCTGCCAGTATGATGACAGATACTCTTGATAAAACTTACAGTATCGTTGATAACTTTTTCCTCCATCGTTTTATCCATCTCTTTTCCTATGCTCACCGGGTGGGCTGCGCCAATATTTGTTGCAGGAGCCATGGCAACAATGTGACAGGAAAGCGCGATAAATGTTCCTGCTGAAGCACATTGTGCTCCCCTTGGTGCGACATAACATACAACAGGGATTTCTGAATTTAAAATTTCCTGGACTATTTTCCTTGTTGAAATAAGAAGGCCGCCGGGGGTATCCATCATAATAACCAGACACTGGCCATTTTGTTTTTTGATATTTGCAAGGGCTCGTTTTACCTTATAATAAACAACAGGATTAATAGTTCCATCAATTGTTAAAACATAAACATTTCTGTTTAGTGATTTTGCACCTTCTGTATTCACTGAAAAAAATCCCGGAATCAGTAAACAGCAAATCAACGCACAAGTATATCGGGTCTTGAAATACATGTTCCTCCTGTATTTATCTCGATTTTTGGCCATTTATTATCTTCCGTAATAATAAGGTTCTTATCTGTTGCTACTATGATTGTATCCTCTGATTTGGTTCCAGTAATAGAAGGATTCCAGGCGAAAGCGTACCCTGGTTTAACAATATCAGAACTTTCTGCTGTTGCTCGGTAATATCTTGTTTTATAACCACATGGTCCACCCTGATGGTGTTTTTCCCATTCTTCAGAAAAACCTGTTATTCTGTATGCGTCAATGCCTGCCTTAAATACTTCTCCAATTGTTTTTCCCGGTACTGTTGAGTTAATAAATGTTGCATCAACACGACACACGGCTTCATGCTTTTTTAAGATTTCATCAGGCAGTTTTGAAAAACTGACAAGTCTTGTCATAGATACAATCAATCCATTTCCATAGACACACACGACAACCATTACATATTTTTCGATTTTTTTGTCAGTTGCCACGGGATGTCTGAATCTTGCAATTCTTTCGTCTGCTGCGATAAGAAGTACTACAGGAATCGTTCCGCATGCCCAGAATGCGTTACTCAAATTTCCAGCAACTTCATTTTCTGTCATACCTGGTTTTATTTCGTGACACACTTCTCGCACAATTTGTGTAACCTTTTGTCCGAGGTTATGGAATCTTTCAATTTCTTCATTTGTTAATGGAAAATGCAGGTGGTCAATGGCAGCATATTCAAATTTTTCTCCAGGTTTATCAATTGCAATGTTGCCACCTACAATTTTTCGCGCATTTTCAAATAATGTTCCATCCTGATGCCAGCTTATGACAATGTCCTCTATCGGGATATCAACCAGTTCCTCCTGTTTTAATCTTGTTGCTTCAATGTTATTTGAGAGTAAAAATATTTTCTTTCCTGTCACAAGCAGGCTGCTGGCGCCATATTCTGTATTAAATGCCACATAATTTTTCCTGCCACCGGTGAACCATGCAAAATTAGAAATTCTATTAAGGATAATGCCAGAAAAATTTTTCTCTGAGAGAAAATCCCTTATTCTTGTCCATTTGATATTGATCTCATTATTCATGATATCCTCCTCATTGATACCATATTATATCAAAGAACATTTTGAATAAGAAATAATAAGTATATTTGGCAATTATTTATTTGTTTGCTAAAATCTTACCATAAATTTTACCGGAGGCGGGTATCAAGAAATTTATCCTTTTTCTGTGTGGTGGCTGGGAAGGTCACGAGCCGCAAGAGTGTGTTCATCTTTTTTCAGAAATTATGAGAAACGAGGGAATGGATATTCATGTCTCATATTCCCTTGATGTTTTACTTGATAAAAAATTACTTGAAAAAGTGGACCTTATTGTTCCTGTCTGGACAGCAGGGAATATCACAGCCGACCAGGAAAAAGGATTGCTTCTTGCAGTGGAATCCGGTGTTGGAATTGGTGGCTGGCACGGAGGAATGGGTGATGCATTTCGTGGCAATCCATCTTATCAATTTATGGTGGGTGGTCAATGGGTTGCCCATCCTGGCAGTATTGTAGAATACGAAGTCCATATTATGAAACCTGACGATTCTATTGTAAAAGGGATTAAAGATTTTAAAATGAAATCTGAACAATACTATATGCATGTTGATCCCTCAAACGAAGTTCTTGCGACAACAATTTTTACAAAAACTACAGTTCCCTGGATAGAAAATTGTATAATGCCTGTTGTATGGAAAAGGATGTATGGTAGAGGAAAAGTTTTTTATTCTTCTCTCGGACATGCGAGAGCTGATTTTGATGTTCCTGAAGTAAGAGAGATTACAAGACGCGGACTTCTCTGGGCTATTCGTTAAATACAGATAGAAAATATTTTTACAAGGGGGGTATAATGAAGATTTATATATGTACAGACCTTGAAGGAGCGACAGGTGTGTTTAAGTTCAGTCAGACAAGGCAGCATGGACCAGAATTTGAGTCGGCAATGCGATTATTGATGGGGGATGTTGCCGCTGTTTGCGAAGGATTGAAACAGGTAGGGGTTGGTGAAATTTATGTCCTTGACGGGCATAATGGTGGAAATAATTTTATCCCGGAATGTATGGTCAAAGGTGTAAGGTACATTACAGGATATCCAAGGCAGGGTGAAGTGCTATATGGGCTGGATGAATCTTTTGATGGGTTTATCATGGTGGGCTATCATGCAATGAATGGCACTCCTGGAAGTGTTTTACATCATACTCAAAGTTCTGTAGTGGAAGCCAAATACTTTTATGATGGTGTGGAACGGGGTGAAATTTATCAATGTGCAGTTATTGCGGGGCATTTTAATGTTCCAGTAATTCTTGTGACCGGAGATGAAGCCGCATGCATAGAAGCAAAGGCAATGCTTGGAGATGATTTACCGACAGTTGCAGTGAAAAAGGGTATAAGTAGAGAATCCGCAATTTTGCTTTCGCCTGAAGAAACAAGGGAAATGTTGATTGAAGGTGCAAAGGAAGCCGTTAAAAAGATGCCGGCTCTTAAACCATACAAGGTTAAATTTCCAATAAAACTGCGTATAAAACGACTTGGACCAGAAGGAGCAACACTGGAGAATCCTTATTTTTCTGAAAAAGAAGTGGAAGTCAAAAATGGTCTCGATATTATAAGTGGTAGTGTTTGATTTTTCAAAAGAGGAGAAAATAATGTTCATAGATATTCATGTGCATTTTAGAAAGTACCAGACAATTTTAAGGAATGGTAAATATACTTATTCAACACCAGAGCAACTGTTGAAAAGATACGATGAACTCGGGATAGAAAAGGCTGTGGTATTACCAGGTGGTGGTCCAGAATGTAGAATTCAGGCCCAGAGCGAAGAAGAAGTACTTGAGATTTGCAGAAAATATCCTGACAGATTCATCCCATTTTGCAATGTGGATCCTCGTTCAGTAACAAATTCACCTGATGCTCCACTTGATGAACTATTGATTTACTACAAACAGCAGGGTTGCAAAGGGATAGGCGAGGTCACGGCAAATTTACCCTTTCTCAATCCTCTGGTGCAGAATCTGTTCAGGCATGCAGAAAAAGTGGGGCTGCCTGTTACCTTTCATATCGCTGCTCAGATAGGCGGTGCGTATGGACTTTATGATGATCCGGGGCTCCCTCAATTGGAAAGAACTCTTCAGCGATTTCCCAATCTTTGTTTTCTCGGACATTCCCAACCTTTCTGGGCAGAAATGGCTCAACTCGAAACACCTGCTGACAGATACAGATATCCGTCGTATCCTGTGAAAAAGGAAGGTGTTGTTCCAAAACTGTTCAGGCGGTACAAAAATCTTCTTGGAGACCTTTCTGCATATAGTGGTTTTAATGCAATATCACGTGATATTGATTATGGAGTGGAGTTTTTAAATGAATTTCAGGACAGGCTATTTTTTGGTACTGATATCTGTCCACCTGATACTCCAACCCCGCTTGTTGATTTTTTGAAGAAACTGAGAGATGAAGGTAGAATATCAAAATCTGTGTTTAACAAAATTGCCCGTGAGAATGCAGTAAAACTACTTGGTCTAACCTGAAATCTGAGGGATTGATTCTACTAGTTGTTTTTGATGATTTATCTCATTTTTTCCCTTGCTTCATTTGTTCAGGCGCTTGGAGGTTTTGGCGCAGGGCTTTTTGCTGTCCCTCTACTTGCTATGTCTTATGAACCCAGATTTATTATACCACCTTTTGCACTCACAGTATTTGTTTTGAACCTTGTTATTATTTCAAAAGTGAAGAATAACGTAAACTGTAAAAGAATAATTTTTATTGCTGCAGGGTCGTTTGCGGGTTTACCTTTTGGGGTTTTTGCTTTGAAATATGTAAATCAAGATGTTATAAGGTTTTCAATATCATTAATCACATTTGTACTGGGGTTGTTATTTCTGTTCGGTTTAAAACCAAAGATAAAAGAATCAAAAACCACGTTCATCATTTCAGGTATTGTTAGTGGTATTTTATCCGGAGCAGCGGCAATGGGTGGACCACCGCTTATTTTTATTTTAATGTCAATGGGATTTCCAAAAGATAATTTTAGAGCAACACTTCTTGGGTGTTTTTTGTTTAATGGGATTTATGCGAACACCCTTTATTTTGTCAATGGACTATTCAGTTTAAGTAATCTCAGGATATCACTCTTGGGTCTTGTGCCAGCACTCGCAGGAACAATACTTGGCATAAAAACAAAAAATATGCTTACAGAAGAACAGTTCAATCGCGCCACTCTCATTATAGTGATAATCATCGGAATTATTGGTATCATTCGTGCGCTATGTCTTTTAAAAACCTGTTTTTGACATACCTCTATATCAAAAGTAAAATAGTCCTGCTATGGAAAAACAGAAAAAAATTGAAATTTATGACACTACGTTGAGAGATGGTGCCCAGGGGGAATCGATTTTTTTTACACTTCATGATCAGATAAAGATAGCGGAAAAACTTGACCAGTTTGGTTTTGATTTTATCGAAGGAGGCTGGCCGGGTTCAAATCCAAAGGCAGAAGAATTTTTTAAAAAAATGGCTTCGAAAAAATTGAAGTATAGCAAAATTGTTGCCTTTGGAAGCACAAGGAGAAAGAACCTTTCTGCAGATAAAGATCCTTTTTTGAAAGCACTTGTTGAAGCCAACACTGACATTATTATCATTTTTGGAAAGTCCTGGGATTTACATGTTAGAGACGTATTCAGGATTTCTCTTGAAGACAATCTTAATCTTATAGGTGACTCCATCAGTTATTTAAAGTCAAGAGGAAAGACAGTTTTTTTTGACGCTGAGCATTTCTTTGATGGTTATAAAGAAAATCCAGAGTATGCAATAAAAACTTTGCTAGTGGCCGAATCCAGCGGAGCAGAGAGAATTGTTTTATGTGATACCAATGGTGGTGCGCTTCCTTTTGAAGTGGAAGAAATAGTCAGAAAGGTTGACAGGGTTTTGAAAACACCAATAGGGATTCATGCCCACAATGATTCTGGTACAGCAGTTGCAAATACCATTGCTGCAGTTCGTGCAGGAGCAGTACATGTGCATGGAACCATCAATGGTTTTGGAGAAAGGTGTGGTAACGCGGATTTGACTGCTATTATTCCGATACTGCAGATAAAAATGGGTTTCCACTGCCTTGACGAAGAAAAATTACATCATCTGACAGGTCTTTCAAGGTATATTTATGAAACAGCCAATATCGTGCCGCCAGGGAATCAGCCATTTGTTGGGTTCAGTGCTTTTGCCCATAAGGGTGGAGTGCATGTTGATGCTGTTGGTAAAAATCCTCGTACCTATGAGCATATACCGCCTGAAAGAGTTGGTAATCAAAGAAGGGTTCTTGTTTCAGAACTTTCGGGTAAGAGTACAATTCTACAAAAACTCGGGAAATATAAACTGGAGAAACAACCGGAATTGATAAAGAAAATTCTTGACACTGTGGGAGAACTGGAAAAAAAAGGTTATCAGTTTGAATCCGCAGAAGCTTCTTTTGAACTCATGGTGAGAAAAATGCTGGGGTTATATAAAAAACCTTTTCATGTTGAAGGATTCAGGGTAATAGTGGAAGAAAGAAATGCAAAGGTAGTGGCTGAAGCCACAGTGAAACTTAAAGTAGGTAAATCAGTGGAATACACAGTTGCAGAAGGAAATGGTCCTGTTAATGCTCTTGATAACGCGCTCAGAAAAGCGCTAATTCCTTTTTATCCATTTCTTTCAAGTTTAAAACTGACCGATTATAAAGTAAGAATTCTTCATCCGGAGAAAGCTACCGGAGCAGTCACAAGGGTACTGATTGAATCCATGGATGAAAAAGAGAGCTGGGGAACCATAGGGCTATCTGAAAATATCATTGAAGCATCCTGGATGGCACTGGTGGATGGGGTTGAATACAAGATTTTGAAAGAAATAGAAAATTTCAATCAGTCGTCGAGACAGGCGAACTCCTGACCGCAACATTGTTAAAATACTTCAGAAAATACGAAGCAATTTCTTTTGAATCAATCACAACGGCAGTTTCATTGTTTTTTTCAAGGCTGTAATAAGACCAGTTAAAGCTTCCCACAACGACGAATCTATTATCTATGATGATAATTTTTGCATGGGTGATTTGTTCTATCGGGTCTAACAAGACTTTTACTTCTGCTTTTTTCAGTATTTTAGCTGTCTGTATGTTTCTATCAGCATCTCTGTCGGATCCAGGTTTATCCCTGTTTAAAATTACTGTAACGTTTATTTTTCTTCTGGCAGCTTTGCATAATCTGTCAATCAATTGGTTGGAAGGACTGTCAGGGTATTTTTCGTACCATGTCATATTGTACATCATGACGTATATTGAAGTTTCAGATTTTTCTATTAAATCCATTACCTTTGGCAAATAATATTCGTTGGTTATTGGTTCCACTTCTGCAGGCGCGCATAAAGCCAATGATTTTGACACACAACATATGATTATCAATGTGAAAATAAATATCTTTAAGGTGTTTTTCATGGTTGATATTGTTTTATGATTGCATGCAGATCGATTTTCTGTTCATAAAGGGCTTTGCCAATCACGACGCCAGTTATTGGAAGATTTGATTGTGAAATTATTTCTATGTCCTGTTCAGACCCGATGCCACCACCAACAATAAATTCAAGGTTTTTTGCCGTAAGTTTCCTGACTTTGTTAATAATTCTGGCGAAAACATCAATATCAATTCCGTACAGGGTGCCATCTCTGCTGGTATCAGTGATCATAAAGGATGAAAAATTTTTTTCAGCAAGCTTGCTGATAACCCATGAAGGTTCTATTGGAATAGTAACCTGCCAGCCGCTGAGTGCTACTGAATCTCTGGATACATCAACGCTAACAATAACTCTTTTTTTAATTTCATTACTGATTTTGTCCATAATGTCTGGTTCAGGAATTTCTCTGTTAACAAAAAACTTTCTGTCCGCAAACGCATATGCTCTGGAAATGTCACTGATCGTGAAATTTGCTTCGAGAATCTGAGGTAACACGATGGCGGTTCCGATGATCACATAGTCGATTCCAATTGAAAAAAACTGTTTGACTTCATCTTTTCTTCTGATACCTCCACCGATTTGTATGGCACATTTTCTGATTGCCATCAAATTCCTCATTTTTACCATATTTTCAATTACCCTGATGTCCTGGTCAAGTGTTTTCCCTTCTTTTGCGCCAAGAAGAGAGACAACATGTATTCGTTGTGCGCCCTTTAAAATAAAATCCTTGACAATTTCTTCAGGGTTTAATCCATAGGACGTTACCTTTTCAAATTTTCCTTTATATAGCCGAACAACTTTACTTTTTTTGAGATCAATAGCTGGGATGATGATCATTGTTTTTAATTTTTTCTGTATGCCTGCATTTTGGAAAACCAGTACAACCGATAAACTTTCCATACCTGCTTATTCTAATTATTAAAGGTTTGCCACATTTCGGACAATTTTTTTCGATTTTTTCAACAGGACCCGGACTATTCTTTTCTTCCCTTATTGTCTTAATTTCTGTATCCATTTCTGCCGTTGCTTTATCAAGAGAAGGTTTGAAATTTCCATAAAATTCTTTTAATATAACAACCCCATCTTTTTTCCCTTCTGCGATTTCATCAAGTTGTTTTTCCATTTCAGCTGTAAATTGTACATTTATTACATCAGGGAAGTATTTTGAAAGTGTTTCTGAAACGACAACACCAAGTTTTTCTGGAACAAACACCTTTTTTTCTTTTCTGACATATTTTCTTTTTACCAATGTGCTGACTGTGGGTGCATACGTTGAGGGTCTGCCAATACCGAATTTTTCAAGTGTTCTGATCAGGGATGCTTCTGTATATCTTGGGGGTGGATTTGTTTTCTTTTCTTCTGCTTCAGTGTTCTTCAGTTCAAGTACTGTTGCTTCACTGATGTCATCTGGGATATTTTCTTCGCCTGCATCAATTTTTATGTTCCAGAGTTTCGTGAATCCGTCAAACACCACTTTTGATTTGAATGCTTCAAATTCGTATTTCCCTGTATTTGCCTTTATCGTCAGGGTTTCAACGACAGCAGGTTTCATCTGACTTGCGATAAATCTTTCCCAGATCATTTTATACAGTAAAAACTGGTCTCTGGTAAGATGTTTTTTCAAATGGTCCGGTGTAAAATTTATATGTGTTGGTCTTATTGCTTCGTGCGCTTCCTGTGCATTTGATACTCTTGCGGCATAATAAGGTGGTCTATCGGGCACATATTCATTGCCAAATGTTTCTTGAATAAATTTTGCGGCCTGGTGCTGGGCGATTTTTGATACAGATGGAGAATCTGTTCTCATATAAGTGATTAATCCGACAGGTGTTTTCTTTTCAATTGGAACGCCTTCGTATAATTGTTGCGCTACAAACATTGTTTTTGAAGATGCAAATCCTAATTTCGTAGATGCTTCCTGCTGAAGCGAACTTGTGATAAAGGGGGGATAAGGACCTGTATTTTTAGTTATTCTTGAAACATCAGAAACAATGATTTGTTGTGAATTTTTAATGTCTGTTATGTATTGCGCTACCTTTTCCTTATCCGTAATACCAGGGGACTGAATTTTTTCGTTGTCAACAGACACCAACTGCATTTTAAATAATTTACCGCGACAATCCACAACGACTTTTATGACCCAGTAGGGTTGAGGAATAAAATTTTGAATTTCTTTTTCCCTTGTTACAATCAGTTGTAGTGCAACTGACTGGACTCTTCCCGCCGAAAGATTTCTTCCAAGCAAAGGGCTCAGGGTGTATCCCACAATTCTGTCAAGAATTCTTCTCGTTTGTTGCGCCGAAACAAGATTCATGTCAATTTTTCTTGGTTTTTGAAAAGATTCAAGAACCGCTGGTTTTGTAATTTCATGGAATGCGACCCTTTCTACATCCTCAATACTCTTATCAAGAACACTTGCAGTATGCCATGCAATTGCCTCACCCTCTCTATCCTCATCGGTCGCTATATATATTGCTTCAGAGTTTGCCGCAAGTTTTTTTAAATACGATACAACCTTTTTTTTACCAGGAAGTATTATGTATTCAGGAGTAAAACTTTCAAGGTCAACCCCGAAATTATTTTCTGGAAGGTCCATAATATGCCCGAGCGTTGCTCTTACAATATAGTCAGAACCGAGCATGTATCCTATTGTCCGCGCTTTTGCCGGAGATTCCACAATTACAAGTTTTTTGGACATGTGTTTATCCTTTCAATTGCATTATTATAATACTTTTGGTAAAATTATTAAATACGTGTATTTTGACAACAGGTAGAGGATATATGAAATACATATGGAGTGGACGGTTAAAAAAAGATCTTCACCATCTTGTAAGGCAATTTACATTTTCCATTGAAATAGACAAAAAGCTTGCGTTATTTGATATCCTGGGTAGTATCGTTCATGCTGAAATGCTGATAAAACAGAAAATTATATCAAGCCAGGACGGTCGTAAAATAATTTCAGGATTGAAAAAAATTCAGAACGAAATAAAAACCAATTCATTCGTTTTTATGTCTGACGATGAAGATATTCATAGCGCCGTTGAAAGAAGGCTTACCGAGCTTATTGGTCCCTGTGCAGGGAGACTTCATACAGCTCGGTCAAGGAACGATCAGATTGTTCTTGATGAGAAATTATATCTTAAACATATAGTACCGGAGATAGTAAGAAACATTGTGTTTTTTCAAAAAAATATTGTGAAAAAAGCACAGGACTGTTTTGGAATATATATGCCTGAGTTCACGCATTTTCAGCCAGCGCAACCAGTGTTATTTACCCATCATCTTCTTGCATATGTGGCAATGCTTGAAAGGGATAAAGAAAGACTTGTTGATGCATTAAAACGCTTAGATATTTCTCCTCTTGGGGCATGTGCATGCGTTGGAACATCTTTCAATGTGGATTCAGAATATATTGCCAGGAAACTTGATTTCAAAAAGGTGTTTTCCAACAGCGTTGATGTGGTGAGCGACAGGGATTTCATTCTCGAAATCCTTTCAACCATCGGGATATTGATGGTTCATCTTTCAAGAATGTCAGAAGAGTTTATTTTATGGCATTCTCCACTTATTGGGTTTGTGGATTTACCTGAAGAATTTTGTACCGGTTCGAGTATTATGCCGCAGAAAAAAAATCCAGATGTTCTTGAATTGATAAGGGGTAAAACATCAACAGTGATTGGAAACATAACAGGAATATTTACTTTGATGAAGGGTTTGCCCCTTTCTTATAACAGGGACCTTCAGGAAGACAAAAGATTTTTATTTGAAAGCTGTGAAATTTCCATTATGGCATTAGCAATTTTGAATGAACTCGCGGAAAAAACCAGAGTAAACACTGACAAAATGGAACAGTCCTGTAAGATTGGGTATATTGAGGCAACAGATATCGCTGAATTTCTTGCGTCCAGAGGGATGCCATTCAGACAGGCGCATCATCTGGTTGGAAAGATTGTTGGAATAGCGGTTGAAAAGAATTTGCCAGTATCAGAACTTGATGAGAAAACATTAAAAGAAATTGGCTGTGATATAGAAACAATTCGTTTCATTAAAACCCTCGATACCCGAAAATCCATCAGTTTAAAAAAATCCAAGGGTGGAACAGGAATAAATCAGGTTAAACAAGAGATAAAAAAATGGAAAGATATCTTGAAATGATATCAAATGGATTATATAGGTTTGTTGATGGGAAGTTGATGATTGAAGGCGTTGATGCCGAGGAAATATGTGAAAAATTTGGAACGCCACTGTATGTTTACAGTGCGAATCACATTAAAACTCAGATTAACAAATTACGTGAGGCATTCCACAAATCTAAACCTCTTATATGTTATTCAATGAAGGCGAATGGTAGCATGAAAATTCTGGGACTTATTAAAAACCAGGGATGTGGGCTTGATATTGTCTCACAGGGGGAATTATTTAAGGCAATAAAACAAGGTTTTTCGCCAAAGAAAATTGTGTTTGCAGGTGTTGGAAAAACGGAACAGGAGATTGTTGCTGGCCTGAAAACAGGGATATATCTTTTTACTGTTGAAAGTGTGGAAGAACTGAAAATGATTGATAGAATTGCGGGGAAACTTAAAAAAATAGCAAATGTGAGTTTAAGAATTAACCTTGATGTAGATGTTGATACACATCATTATACAAAAACTGGCAGGAAAGAAACCAAGTTTGGAATGCCTGAAAATCAGGTGGCTTCAATTCTTACTGCTAGAAATAATTTGAGGTACATAAAGATTAAAGGAATTCAGTTTCATCTTGGGTCTAACATAAAAAGTTCTGCTCCATATTTAAATGCGTTGAACAAACTGAAAAATTTCTTGAAGGAAGTGAACTTTTGTCCGTCGGTGATAGATATAGGAGGTGGATTTGGTATTTCATATAGAAATGAGGAGATAGAACCAATAGAACATTTTGGTAGTAAAATTGCCGATTACTTCATCAAGAACTTTTCCGGGGTTTCAATGATCATTGAACCAGGAAGATTTATTGTCGGAAATGCGGGTATTCTTCTAACAAGAGTAATTTACAAGAAACAAACCAATGCTAAAAACTTTTTAATAGTTGATGCGGGGATGAATGACCTGATAAGACCTGCTCTATATGATAGTTACCATGAAATTTTACCCGTTTCAAAAAAAGAGGGAAGATATTTAAGTTTTGATGTTGTGGGACCTGTTTGTGAAACAGGAGATTTCCTGGGTAAGGAACGGAAATTTACTGAAAGTATTGGTTCCAGCGATATTCTCGCTGTAATGGGTGCAGGCGCATATGGTTTTTCAATGAGTTCAAATTATAATGGAAGATTGCGAGCATCTGAAGTAATGATTTCTGGCAAAACTATTGTTTGCTGTCGTAAACGTGAAAAAATGTCTGATTTATGGAAGAATGAATGCTGGTAATTACTTTTTAATTTTCTCTTTCAACCTTTCCAGAAGGATTTTTTCATCAGGAATATTTTTCAAATTTATCTGAGTTTCTCTGAACGCATCAATACATGTTCTTATAATTGAATTTTTGGTAATTCTTTCTTTTTTATATGAAGATTCCCTGTTTTTTAAAATTTCTCTTTGCAATTTATCAAGAAATTCAAGCTGCTGCTGTGAAAATGGAACTGTCAATCTTATTTCAAATGTTTGAAATTTCGGAACGTGCGTCGGACTCGTTTCTTTACCATTATCTTTTTTTCTTTGTTTTTTTGGTACCGTTGATGTGATCCAGCTTAATGGATCTTTTCCCAGTCCGCTCTTTTTCATATGTGCCTCCTATCAGAATTTCTTTTGCGAGTTTCCTGTAATCGGCTGCACCATGTGAATTTTTCGCAAATTCAAATATGGTTTGACCGAAACTCGGTGCCTCTGCTAATTTAACGTTTTCTCTAATTTTTGTTTTGAAAACTTTTTTCCCAAAATGGTTCGCAACATGTTCGGCCACTTCTTTGCATATATTTTTTCTTTTATCAAACATTGTAATTAAAACACCGGAAATATGAGTTGATGGATTAATCCTTTCGGTTACAAGTTGTACAGTTTGAATGAGTTTTGTGAGACCTTCAAGTGCAAAAAATTCTGCCTGTATTGGTATAATAACTTCTGAAGCAGTTGTTAGTGCGTTAAGAGTCAAAAGTCCCAGGGAAGGGGGGCAATCTATTAAGATATAGTCATAATTATTTTTAGATTTTTTCAAAGATTCTCTCAAAACAATTTCCCTGCCTATGGTGTTGACCATTTCTATTTCAGCGCTTGCGAGTTCAATTTTTGCTGGTAACAAAAAAAGATTTTTCACATGTGTTTCAAGAATTACTTCATCTGGATTAACTTCGTTGACAAGAACATCATAAATGGATTTTTCAAGTTTGAAGGGTTCAAAACCAAGATGGATTGTTGTGTGTGCCTGTGGATCAAGATCAATGAGGAGAACCCTGAATCTCTTTTCCGTCACTGCGGCACCAAGATTGACAACAGTTGTTGTTTTTCCGGAACCACCCTTTTGATTGATTATTGCAATTCTTCTCACATTATCTCCTATGAAGTTCATAACTTTTGATTTTTATAAAGTATAAAATTTTATAGAATTTTGTCAAGTCCTGGATGTTATTTCTGATAATTTGATTGTTTATTTAAGTTGTGCTTTTTCTCTGTAAAGGTGTAGTCAATATCCGTTTGTTAACACAATTTGCCTGTATAAAATAACACAACTGAGATATCAAACCTGATTTACATCACTATAAATCCTGCTACAATTGGTGTTTCAATCACAATCACTATATTTATTGATATTAGCTTATGTTTTTGAAATTGCTTAACCTGGAAATAAAATGTAAAATTTATACATGATCATTACAGGTGCGACTATCATTACGGGTGTTTTTGGATATCCAGTACGGCATTCCCTTTCGCCTGTTTTTCAAAATGCTGCCTTCCAGTACAGACATTTAAACTGGGTATACGTTCCATTCGAGATTTCTCCTGAATATTTGAAAGATGCTGTCAGGGCTATCAAGATTTTTTCAGTCAAAGGCATAAACGTTACTATTCCTCACAAAAAAGAAGTGATTAAATATCTCGATGTTCTTGATGAAGAGGTGAAACTTCTTGGTGTTGCAAATACCATTGTAAACGAAGATGGTTGTTTGAAGGGCTATTCCACTGATGGCGAGGGATTTCTACGTTCATTAAAAGAAGACGGTGGATTTACTCCTGAAAACAAGTTGGTTTTCCTGTTTGGTTCAGGGGGTTCATCTTTTGCTATTGCGGGTGCTCTTGTCAGGGCAGGGATATCAGGTTTGATAATCTGTAATCGCACAATTGAGAAGGCAGCAGTTTTGAAGAATCACCTCAAAGATTGTTTTAGTTTTCAGAATATTGAAGTGATACCCTTTGAGAAAAGAGATAATGCTGGAATCTGGAAGAATATAGACCTTGTTGTTAATACAACTTCTGTTGGAATGAAGGATGACGATATAGTGCTGGTGGATGAAAAGAATTTAAATGACAATATGTTCATTTATGACATCGTCTATAACAGAGAGACACCTTTAATTCTGAGTGCAAAGAAAAAGGGTGTTAGATGTCTTGACGGTTTGTCCATGCTTGTTTTTCAGGGAGCAGTTTCTTTCACCCTCTGGACAAAAATCGAAGCACCCATTGAAGTGATGAAAAAATCTTTGATTGCGTATAAAAAAACCATGCAAAAAGGAAATCAAAATTGAAGATAGTGCTTGCCGGATTTAATGGGACATGGAGAAAAGAAGCAGGAATTATCCTTGCCTCAAGGCTGGGCAGGAAATTTTTTGATATAGAAGAAATGATAGAGAAAAGAGAAAATGATAGAATTGCACATATCTCTCAAATTAAAGGGGCTGCTTATGTGCGAGATCTTGAAAATTCAATTATTGAAGAAATTTCAGTTTTTGATAATTGCGTGATTTCTATAGGACCTGATGTCATAGCTAATCAGAAAAACCGTCTATTTTTTAAATCCAATGGTATTGTGATATGGTTTACGGCAGAACCTTCTGTGATATTGCTTCGACTTCATCCGGGAAAGGAAAGCAAAAACTTATTGAAAAGACAGAATGCCATTTCTCACATCCGACAGATATTAAAAGAGCATGATTATTCATGTTTTGCTGATAAGATAATTGACACTTCATCCCTTACTTCTGAAGAATCCGCAGATAGAGTTCAGGAGATGTTAGCGCTCTTTTAGTGTTAACCATTTCTTATCAAGTCTGGCAAGCGCATCATAAGCTTTTGCCATATAAAGGGCGTCAAGAATGGCTATTGACATCATGGCTTCGGCTACGGCGTAGATTCTGCCGAGTAGAGTAGGGTCTCTTCTTGTAATGGGTTTGAGTTTTTCTTCTTTCAATTTTTTCATATTGATGGAAGTTTGTTCTATAGAAATAGTCGGGGTTGGTTTGACTGCGATTCTTACTACGATATCTTCGCCGTTTGTTATTCCACCAAGGATACCACCGGCATTATTGGTTCTGAATCTTATTTTTCCGTGCGAATCTATATATGGCTGGTCATTATTTTCTGATCCTTTCATATTGCCAACTCTGAAACCCGCGCCAAATTCAATCCCTTTAACAGCACCAATGCTGCAGATTGCATGAGCAATAAGTGCATTGATTTTGTCAAAAACCGGCTCTCCAAGTCCCGGAGGGACATTATGGGCTATCACCTCAATAATGCCACCAGCAGTGTCTCCCTGGTTTTTTATTTCCAGCACCTTTTCTTCCATTTTTTTCGCTGCTTCAAGGTCAGGACAGTTTATTTCATTTTTTCTGTAGTTTTTCTTAATTTCCTCAAAGGGCATTTCCCTTGCTCTTATTCCCATGCACTCTTTTGTGTATGCCAGAATTTCAATTCCCTCTCGTTCAAGAATGAATTTTGCCACAGCTCCACCTGCAACCCTTGCAACTGTTTCTCTACCACTTGCCCTTCCTGCACCACACCAGTCCTGATATTCCCCGTACTTGAGGAAAAACGGATATGTTGCATGCCCGGGTCTAAAAATGTCTTTGTAAGAACGGTACTGTTCTACATGAATTTTTTTTGTGTCAACATTATATATTATGATACCGAGCGGAGCACCTGTTGTTACTCCGTCCTGACCGATACCAGCAAAAATTTCACACTGATCTGTTTCTTTTCTTGGACTATTAAGCTTTCCGATTCCTGGTTTGCGTTTATCAAGTTCTTTCTGGATATATTCTCTCGTTATTTTGAGCCCTGGTGGCACTCCGTCAACTATCATGGCGAGAGCGGAACCTTTCCCTTTACCATAAGATTCTCCGCATGTTGTGATTCTGAAAATTCTTCCAAAAGTATTACCAAGCATAATGCCTCCCTTTATTTGTTTTCTGTTTCTACATTTGCTCCAAGATTTTTCATCATAGAGAAAAATTCAGGAAAAGTGATTGAAACACATTCTGCATCCGTTATTATTGTTTCACCATCTGCAATGAGGCCCGCCAGGGCTAGAGCCATAACAACTCTGTGGTCCTTGTGGCCGTTGACAACTGTTCCTTTAAGTGTGCTTTTGTGAATAATAAGACCATCTTCAATTTCCTGAATGTTTGCACCCATTTTTGTCAGTTCCTGTGCCATGACTTTTATTCTATCTGTTTCTTTGATTCTTGCCTGTGGAACGTTGTAAAGTTTTGTTGTTCCTTCGGCAGCACAGCCGAGTACAGCGAATGCTGGCAGGGCATCAGGCGTGGAATTTAAGTCAATTTCTATTCCTTTCAGCAGGCCATTTTTTACCAGAATTTGTTCTTTTTCTACTGAGATACATGCTCCAAATTTTTTTAAATATTCAACCACTTTTTTGTCACCCTGAGTATCATTGATATCAAGGCCTTTGATTGAAATTTTTGAATATGTAATTGTGCCTGCAACAAGGGGAAATGTTGCTGAACTCCAATCGCCTGGTATTACTTTTTCAAAAGGATGATATTGCTGGTTTCCAAAAACATAAAAATGTGTCAAATCTTCTGTTTTGTTATAGCGTATTTTCTGTTCATCAAGCCATCTAAGAGTCATTCTCACATAAGGTTCCTCACAGAGATTGTTAACTGCGATTTCGGTGTCTTCAGGAGCCAATGGAGTAGATATAAGCAGGGATGATACAAACTGGGAGTTGATTCCTGAAACACTTGTTTTTCCACCTGAAAAAGGGCCTTTTATCTTCACGGGAGGTTTTCCATTGTTATTAATTGATAATGCAGATGCGCCCAGATTCCTCAACGCAGCAAGTAATGGTTCAACAGGTCTACTTCTTAATGAATTATCACCATCCAGGATCACTTCAAAATTACCGAGGCAGGATACTCCGCAAATAAGGTTGAATGAAGTTCCTGAATTCTGGAGATCTAAAATTTTCTCTGGATTTCTGGGATGCTTACCAAATCCTGTTACTGTCCAGCAATTTTTTTCTGTGTGGATATTTGCTCCAAGATTTCTGCATGCATTAACAGCTGCCATTGTATCCAGAGAATCAAGAGGATTGATGATTCTTGAATTACCAGCGGCAAGAGATGCTATAACCACTGCCCTAATCGTATGAGATTTACTGGCAGGGATTACCGCGATACCATTCAAACATTGTGTTTTATTAATTTTCAGATTCATTTTGAACACCTTTCCTTTTATTATATCAATTTTTTGTAATCATGAAAACCCGCTAATTGTGGTTTGAGGATAGTCGTGGACTTTGAAACACACAGGTGACACCATTAAAATCAAATGTTATAATAAATTGAAAATGTACGAAGGAAGGCATAAATGAACACAATGACCGTATCTTTCAGCCACGCAATATGTCCGATTTATCTTGATTATTCTGTGGAAAAACTTGGTAATTTGTTTAGCAGACACAAGTGTGGGAAAAAAGTGCTGGTCATTACTGATGAAAATGTTGCAAAATTGTATGCTGATATTGTTGTCAACAGCATTTCTTCTTCTGGTAAAAAAGTGCATTTATCAATCGTGAAGCCAGGGGAATCTTCCAAAACGATGAAATCTGCTTATCAATTAGTAAAGGCATGTTCACTATTTGGAATGGATAGAACAGACACGGTTGTTGCTCTTGGGGGCGGGGTGATTAGTGACCTTGCTGGATTTGTTTCCGCAATTTATTTGAGAGGAATCAGGTTTATATCAATTCCAACCACACTGCTGGCACAGGTTGATGCCTCAGTAGGAGGAAAAACTGCTATCAATTTGCCATGGGGTAAAAATCTTGTGGGTGCCTTCCATCAGCCGTTTTTCGTTGTAATGGATTTTTCCACCCTTGGAAGTCTGCCTGAAAGAGAGATATCTCAGGGTATGGCAGAAATTATTAAATGCGCAATTATAAGAAGTAAAAGATTGTTTGTTATTCTTCAGAATTTACCACCCGCGGATATCAAGAAATACTTTAAGTGTCTCGTTCGAGAGTGTGTTTCGATTAAAAAAAAGGTTGTTGAATCTGACGAAAGAGAAGAAAAAGGAATACGGGAGATTTTGAATTTCGGTCACACGATAGGGCATGCAATTGAGATTAATAGTAAGGTGTTGAACCATGGAGAATCTGTAGCCCTGGGAATGCTTGGAGAAACATTTCTTGCTGCAAAAAGGGGTTACTGTTCTCATCTGCTTTTTGAAAAAGTGAGGGTTCTTGTAAAAAAATACGGGTTACCTGTTAAGAGTAATATTTCAGGCGAAAAGATAAGTCGCTCCCTTGTATTTGATAAAAAGACAAAAGATGGAAAAATTAGATGTGTGATGCCTTTGAGGATTGGAGCCGTGAAAACAGGCGTTGAGATTTCGCCTGAAGAGGTAATATCACACTGGGAGAAATGGCAATGAATAAGAAAATCACGCTTGAACACCTCAGAAAACAAATTGACGAGATTGATAGAAATCTAATGACTCTTCTTAATGAGAGAGCGAGAATTGTGCAGCAAGTGGCTGAAGTGAAAAAAAACAATAATCTTTCAGGTTTTGACCCTTCAAGAGAAAAAAGGATTATTGACAATCTTCAGAGGATTAACTCCGGACCACTTTCAAACAGGGATGTGGAATCAATTATGCGTGAAATTTTCAGAATATACAGGTCATTTGGAAGACCTTTGACCATTGCATATTTCGGCCCAGCTGGAACATTTACACATCAGGCATCTTTGTTTCAATTTGGAGATAAGAATGTTTATGT
>DAONMJ010000008.1:0-35764 GCA_035392545.1 bacterium | reverse complement strand
AGTTGCTCTGCCATATCCTGGATTTCTTTTGCCTTTGCTTCTCCAATTGCTGAAAGCATTTCTGCCACCCTGTTCAAACCAAGATATGCGTATCCATTGAGCATAAAAATGTGATAATTGTCTTCTGGGTCTGCCACCTTGCCATCAATCATGCCATAGCAAATACCTTTGAATTTTTCATCCCTGTTTCTCTCAATCCATTTTCCAATGTAATCAACTGCTTTCAGAAGGCATGGTTTGATTTTTTTTACCCAGTTTTTGTCGCGGGTATACCTGAAATGTTCACCCATGCACCACAGTGCAGCACCTGTTTCAAGCATATAACCACCAAAGTTCTGGATAAAACCATCTTCATGTTGTTTTTCCACAAAGTACATCAGGGAACGCTGTGCAAGTGTGTGCCAGGTCATTGTATCAAAAAACTGGATGATTGGAGCACTTTCAGAACCAATCGGACAATACCTTCCAATACAGGCACTAACTGGTTGATCTGGTTCTATCCCGTACGCAATCAAGTCAAGGTGCAAAATTCCAGCATAAATCATATCTTCAATACGCTGTTGTGGAAGTTTAATCTTTGGACATTGCTTCAATTTAGAATTCCAGAAATTTCTGCATTCTTCCAATTTTTTTTCAAATGACTGCTGTATCAATTTTTTTGCCCTGTTTTTTGACACTGGCTTGTGAGGAATCCTGATATCAACAGTTGCTTGTTGTCCTGGATAAAGAAGCAGAGAAAACTCTTCCTGACACAGCGGCTTTTCATCAAGGATTGAAACACTACAGATACGGTCATCAGATAGAACTGTCATGCCATTTTCAAAAGAATACTGTGGAAAATTTGGTGCTGGAGTTTTAAAAAATGCATATGCAGGCGAATTTCCCTTATTGATTGCTGTTATCTGTAAAAACAACACGTTTTCTTGCTGCCTGTTGATTTCACTGTCAACTAGTTTATCAAACAATGCCTGCTGTTGTTCTGTAAACATGTGTCCTGCGCCAAAACCATCAGCAACAAGAAAATGTGTGCCCCTGAGATTTTTCAGGGTCAATGGTGTTTGTTCTGTTGTAACAAACATCGTAAAATGATAAACAATATCCTGGTCCTTCAAATTGCCGCACAAAATTGGAATTCTTCTGTCTTCAAGATATCTTTCAAGTTCCTGGCTATAACCGCTTCCCCTTCCAAAATTGACTGAGTATGAGATTTCATCGCCTGTCCATCTTCTTGTGCTTTCGTCCAGTGTTTCAAATTCAGGAAGTTTCACACCATATCCATGATACTTTGGTACAACATTCAATGTTGTTCTATCAGGGTCAGGAAAGATAATCTCAAAAATCCTGATATCCCTGCTTATTCCAAGCCAGACATACCCCCTGAGTTTCCTTGCCTTTTCTTCTGCAGATGCATAATCCTGATCATCTTCAAGTTCCATCTGCTTTAATTTACTCAATCCATTTTTCTTTCTAACATCGTATTCAATCTCATGATATGTTCTTGTGTCTTTGCAGGTTGTCACAATCACATTGTATTCTGGAACAAAAACAGGGAAATGTTCATCAACATCAGAAACAAGAAAACTGAATGGATTGTTTTTTGAAAAAACATGGATAAGGGGACCTGCATGGCCTGTTTTGTTCTGCCATTCAACAGTCACATTGAGCCGCGTTTTTCCGTCAGCATCAAAGGAAAAACTTTTTCCTTCAATGCTTCTACCATCAATGTTTATTTCTGATACAATACCATGTTTTACTTCAATTGTACCAGTTTGTTTTCCCTGTTTCCAGGTAATTGAAACGGATTTTTTCATGTGCGCCCTTTTTATTTTCAGCATTTACACATGAAGAAGCGCTTGATTTTTCTTTTTCCTTTCTGCAAGAATTTTTGCAACCTTGTTAATACCATGTGCAATCTGCTGGCAATCTTCATCAGAAAAATGCGGACTGATGCCAACAAACAAACTCCTGCTCAAATAATCAATGGTATTGGGACACATATCAGGCGAATAATCAGGAAGTTTTCCTTTGTAGTATGGACATGTGTAGGGGCAACCTTCTTTTGTTGCTGTCTTTTTCTCAAGAATGTGCTCCCAGTATCTGTAAACATGCCAGTCCCTGACATCAGTATCATGGGTACTACCCCATATTCCTTCTGCCTTCAAAGCATCCCTTGCAGCATTTGCCATTTCTTTGTCCTGCCACAAAAGTCCCAGCACATATCTACATCCACCATCAGGGTCATTGTCCTTTAACGTTCTTACTCCTTCAGGCAAATCAAGTTTTGACACAATTTTTTTGTAACTTTTTCTTAAATTTTCAACAATGTTACCGAGTTTTTTAATCTGCGCGTATGCGACTGCTGCCTGAAGTTCACTCATCCTGTAATTTTCACCTGCAAACAGTTCGCCTTCTTTTCTTTCTCTTTCATATCTGTTTGGTCTCCAGCATGCAGCAGTATCATGATAACTCTGAGCCCTTGTATAGAACCATTCCTCCTTGAATGTCATAATTCCGCCTTCACCGCTTGCAATCACCTTGTAATGGTCTAAACTGAAACATCCAATATCTCCAATTGTGCCCAATCTTTTTCCTTTGTACCAGCCACCTGCTGCCTGGGCAACATCTTCTACCACAACAAGATTGTACTTTCTGGCAATATCCATAATAGCGTCCATATTACAGGGAAGCCCTTTAATATGAACAACAATGATTGCCCTGGTTTGCGGAGTAATTTTTCTTTCCACATCTATCGGGTCTATCGTGTGTGAATCATCAATTTCTGCAATCACAGGTATTGCCTTTGCCACAACAATGGCTGATGCTGATGCAAAAAATGTATGCGCAGGAACAATCACTTCTGTGCCAGGACCGACACCTGCTGCAACAAGCGCTGCGATCAGTGATGATGTGCAGGAATTAGTCGCCAGCACATACGGCACACCAAAAAACTTTGAACACTCAATTTCAAACCTTCTTGTCATGGAATCGCCATCAGGATGATAATACCTGAATAAATGCGGGGACCTGCCTGTCCATGCTTTTTCAAGTGCACTTCTTACAACTTCTTCTGTATCTGGCTTTAATCCCCATAGTTTCACAAGTTCCATCAACTCTTCAATCCCGTATTTTGCGCCTTCTTTTGTCTCTTTTGTTCTTGCTTTCTTGCCACCTTCAATTGCAAGTTTTTCCATGCTTAGCCTCCATTTTATGAAAAAATAAGGGTTAAAGGTAAAAAACTTTAATGTTACATTTCTCTTGTGAATGTTTTTGTACCAAAAAATTTAAATAACATCTGAATTAATCTTCCGTTTGCGCTGGCGTTTGGCTGCCACGGACAGAAACTCGGGTCATTATCAGCAAACCTTTCAAGCATGTAATAATGCTCACTCATCCCGTATCTTACCTGTGCCCACATTGTTTCAAATGCCTTTTCTTTTTCACCCCTTTTCAACCAGCCCTCAAACCAGCATAAATCAGAAAAAGAAACATACCAGGTATGTCCTGCCCACGGGTCAGAAGCATAAGAACCCAAAAGTCCATCTGTCATCAATCCTGTCAGTCCATTTTTCATCCAGCCCCTATTTCTGAAATACCTTTCAACTTTTTCAAAAATTTCACTTTCTGGCTCAATAAGTCCTGCTCTGATTAACATTGTGGGTCCATCAGCGAAATATGGACCAACAGGCGGATATTTTTCTGGAATACCAAGGTAGTTCGGAATAAAAATCTCGTCTCTCTCTTTTTGCTGCTCTATAATTTCATTCAGCATCTTTTCCATACAGTTTTTGTATTCTTCTGCTTCTTTCTTTATCTTTTCAGCATCAGGATCACCAAACAATGAAAATGCCTTTGCCATCTCACTGACGCCCATCACATTGATGGCATCAGTGAAACACCAGGATTGAACAGTCAATCCCCAGTCATGGGGTCTTCCTGCAGGAAACAAACCGTTTGGGCTTTTCTTTCGCCTCTCTCGTATCCAGTTAAAACCATCAACCATTGCCTGCCTGAATTCATCAAAACAATTTCTATCTTTGTGCAAAAGAAGATGCTGTGAAAGTCCGTATAAAACTCCTCCTGTGATGTTTTCCCATTGCGCAGACAGATACGAATTAAATCTTCCTTTATGTTCTCCGTCTTTCTCCTGGTGTTTTACAAAAAACCTGTATCCTTTTTCTGACCAATGAAATAAACCGAGTAAATCAAACGCGATAAGAAATTCCATTGCTTCAACAGGCCAGACACCTGCCCATCTTCCTCCCTGACGCGGTCTTGCTATGTTATGTTCATCTTTTACAAACATTTGCAAACACTGGCATATCAATGACCACAGGATTGGCCTCAACCAGTCCTGATTTTTGATATCAGGAATGAATTGCACCTTTTTCAGCTCTGCTTCCCATTGTGAAACCGATTGTCTTCTCTGAAAACTGTGCTCAGAAGAAGACGCCTCAATATTTTCACTATTTTCAGTCATCACAAAGTAATAAGATACTGTTTCAAATGGTTCAAGATTCTGACGCAATTGAAGATAATTTTTCGCAAATAAATTTTGTGAATTAACTGAAACCCATTCTATACTGGCTCTATCTGGATTGAAAAAAATTGTTTGTTTTTTGTTTGTAATGGAATTGCCCTGGGGATAAAAATCGTTTTCAACCATATCCCAGTGTTCAAGAAGTCCATGATAACTGGCATAAAAATCACCTGTAATACCATAAAGTAGTCTGTCTTCTCCATTTCGAGCCATCACTCCAATCATTGATTCTTTTTTTCTTCCTGAACAGTTGGTTACTGTCAATCTGACAAATGTATCAGGTATTTCATTCCAGTTAGTAAATACTTCAACCAGGTATTCTATTTCATCCATTTTGATTTTGAGCATATGCACTGGAATTCCATCACTTCTCACGATAAATTCTGCATCTTTCCAGCACGGTGCTTCTGCCTTAGAGCCAAAAAGAAATCGTATTCCATAAGAATCAAAAAATCCGGAATCTTTTTTTGGGTCTGTGTGCGCTGAAACAATTTTGAAATCTGGCCATACAGTAACAAGCCGGCGTGCTTCTGGCGGATGAAGATACAGTTTAATTGTTTTTGGTCGTTCCCATGACATATTATTTTCCCTTCAGGATTTTAACAGGTTCAAGAATGCCAGATGTTTTTATTTTTCCTTCAAGCATATTGTAAATTGAATTTGTCACCTTAATTGAAATTTGATTTTCTCCCTTTTTAATAGCACCTGTAATTTCAAGTTCCTTTGGATTCCATAACACATTGCCAATATTTTTACCATTGATTTCAATTTCAGCGATGTCAAATAGTTTTTCAAAGGAAATAAAATAACGTGTTTTCTGCTCAATTTCAGGAATGTGGAAGATGGTTTTGTAAATGGCACTTCCAGAATAAAATGGATATCCGATATCTGTCCAGCTGATACACGACATATTTTCAGGATGTCTGTTTGCCTTAATTTCAGCACCCATTCCAGAATCACCTGTTTTCAAAACGACAAAATCACCGAAAATTCTCAGTGGTTCAATCAACCCATCTTCTTCTGTCTCAACATCAACAAAAACAGAAATTGTTCTTACATGCGGAGTATAAAAGGACTTGTTCTTTCTGAAGTACTCTGTAATGTCTGCTGATAAATTCATTGCATCATATTTTCTCACCTTTTTGATTTTTTCTTCGGGTAACTCATGTGTGTCAATAAATATCCTGTAATTTCCTTTCATGGCTGATTGTTCCCAAACAAGAGTTATCTTTTCTGGTTCGCCATAGCAGAAAAAGTTGATTTTATAGCACAGTGTTGACGGCCATTTAATATCCAGCTCTCCCAGCCACCTCACATCTGGCTTTGAAAAAGTCTTGATTTTACCAGCAGGCATTGGCGGAACAACAGGGTGATTAATTTCTTTATAGTTTTCACCACGATTGAAAAATTCTTCAACTGATTTCATTTCCACATTCCATAGCCCTAAATACAAAACATTGTCATCGCATATTTGAAAATCCCATCGGTCAAGTTTACATACCAGTTCTTTTTTTACATCACCAGGGTAAGGAATATTACTGGTTCTTTTGCCACTAACGACAAATATTGATTGAGCTGGTTCAACAGTGAGATTGAAACACCCATTATTTTCTGCAATGCAATACACTGAAGCTGTTGTCGGATCCCATATTTCCTTTTCTCTCTCATCCTGAAGTTTCACAGAAATACTTGCCTTTTCTTCTCCAATGTTGGTGAAAAAGTATATTGAGGATTGTTTTCCTTTTCTCACAGACACAAACACTTCTTCGTTGCCCTCAATTTTTACAATTGGCTCAACAAATTTTTCTGCCTGTTTTTTTATTTCCTCTGCGATTTTTTTCCTCTCACATTCATCAAGATGTGCAGCATTATAAGGAATTTTGCACTCAATTGCATTGTTGATTCGTTCAAATTTTTCGCCAAGGAACAGAATTTTGCCACCCTTTTCTGAAAATTCCCTGGCCCTGCTTACCAATTCTTCTGGCGCATCAACCACAGGAGGAATAATGAGGTACTGATACTTCATTTTACCGATCTTGAAGGCACTGTTTTCAATCTTTGCATTTGCAAAGTCAATGTCATCAACAAAATCAAACTGTCTGCAAGCGTGAACGAAAACATTGTTGATAAAGACAAATGTATCACTTAATTCTTTTGCTTTTTCTCTATCAGCAGGAAGCAGTTGCCACAATGAAGAAGTTGGATATAAAAGAGCAAACTCGACAGGGTAATCAAACCTTGTCAGCATATAGCAGACCCTTCCAATGTATCTACTGAACTGTTCATAATACTGCCAGTATGTTGTTTGGTAGAATTGAGAAGGATTTGCTTCCTTTTTTCTGTGACCATCTATGGAGTAATAAAAACCATGCGGGTTGATGAAATTAACTCCAAGCGCCATCATAAAGTCAGCAATTTTTTTCATCTTCTCAAGTGTAAAATCCCACTCTTCAAGCGCAAAGCACTCTGAAAGAACACGCTCTCTTCCCATCTGCCTTGCAACAGAACTGATGAGCTTGGGACCAACACTTACAACAGGAAATTCATTTGTTCCCAATCTTGAAGTGATAATGTCTGTGCCTGGTATCTGGAATACCTTTGCATGCTGCATCAAATCGCCGAGATACACAACTCCAAGTTCTGGCTCTTCTTCAGGGCTGACATGGCCTGTGAAGGAAATGTTATTGTTTTCGCACCAGCGTGAAATGTTATCAAAAAATGCATGCTTCAACATTCTTGTAAGAACATCCCAATAGTCAAACCTGATTGTTCTTGCCTGTGTGGTATCACCACCAAGAAGCAAATAAAGATGTGGCAAAATATCATATCCTTTTGCCTTTTTGAAAAATCCAGGAAGTTTGCTGGACCAGGGCAACCATCCTATCCACTTTGGTTCATCTGTAAAAATGCCTGGAATTGTATTTCCAAAATATTTGCCCACATCATTTTTATACACTTCGTGGGTCTTTTTGATAAAATCATCAACAGCGTCCTTATTAAGCAGGTCAACATAACCACCCCATGGACCCCAGTAACTTTTATCAAATGTTTCAATAAACCCGATAATCTTCCATTTTCCGTCAGGGACATTCCACAAAAGACGGTTTTTTATTCCAGTGGCATCTGACCTCCAGTGAGGAAAGGTATCTGCCCGCATTGAACCATAATAGGTATTGTATCTTCTCACATACCCCCATTGATCCCGTATTGGACCTACATACTCTGTAATGTCAACAACCTTCTCAGTATCAGCGCGCGCATTTTCATCAAGCCGAATTGCAAACACCCTGACAACATATCCGATAGGCATATCCAGTTTGAATTCTCGTTTTCCAGCAGTGGTTGCAACAACAGGTACTAATGTCCTTGACATAAATTCAGGATATTGATAAAAAACCTTTCCACCAGCAGCACCACTGGGATACGGGTCTTCGTCATACAACCATGCCTCTATACCCAATTCTGCTGCCTTTTCCACCATCAATGTGATTTTTTCCCTGAACTCAACTGACATATAAGGAGTGAGCAGTCCTGGTCTGGGATGCATAAAAAATCCCCTTAGCCCTTTATCCTTGATTTGTTGCACCTGCCATATCAGTTCATCATCTTCCATTTTGTGGTTCAAGAATAAAAATGGCGCTGGCCTGTATTCAACAGGCGACTTTCTGAAAACATCAAAAGAAAACTCATGTTTCATGTTTCACCTTCTTATAAGGGGTGAGTATTGTTCTGATAATGAGTCAATTTTTTCTTTAATGCTGGCAGAAATCTCAAACGTGCAATTGCTGACAATTTCTTTAATCTGTTGTGGCTTTCTTGCGCCAACAATAGCACCAGTCACTGCTGGATGCGCAAGAACCCACGCAATTGCCAGTTGTCCTGTTGTCATTTTGCACTCATCTGCAATTTCCTTAAACCTGTCGTAAAATTCACAGTATGTCTTGTGGTTCGTGGTTAATTCTGGCAATTTTCTTCTCCAATCGTCTGGAGACATTTTTGAAATTCTTTGCTCATCAAACTTTTCTGCAAGAAGCCCATAATACATTGGACTATAACAGATGACTCCCACATTATGTTCCTTACACCAAGGCAGTATTTCCTTTTCAATTTCTCTTCTAAAAATACAATATGGCGGCTGCAACGATCCTGGAACTCTTATTTTTTTTATTCTTTCAAGCTGCTCAACATTAAAATTCGATACTCCAATGGCTCTAATTTTTCCTTCATCCACAAGTTTACACATCTGTTCCCAGGCAGACTCAATTTCTGTATCAGGTCTTGGCCAGTGTATTTGCATCAAATCAATTTGGTCCACTCCAAGTCGTTCCATACTTTGCAGTGTTTCCTGTCTCACTGTTTTTCCTGACAGTCCATCTCCAAGCAAGCCTTTTTCATCCCAGCTTTTTCCAAGTTTTGTAAAAATGAATACATTGTCTCTATGATCCTTTGTTGCAATCCCAACAATTTTTTCAGAGTGCCCCAGTCCATAGGCAGGCGCTGTATCAACCCAGTTAATACCAAGATTAATTGCGGCCTTTATCGTTTCTATGGAATCCTTATCATCCTGAGAGCCCCAAGAATAATTATAGCCAGTTCCACCAATCGCCCATGTACCAAGTCCAACGATTGTAATTTCCATACCTGAATTACCAAGTTTTCTTTTCAGCATGTTCCACCTCCATCTTCAAGCCGTGTTCCTTTTATCCACTCTGGCTTGATTTCAATACCTTCCCCTGGAATAAGGAAGGGTTTTGTTTCATAAATGGGCTTATCTCCTTCTTTTCTCCACCACAATGTCCTTCTTGCTGGACCAAACAAAACAGAACTGCTGCTGACAAGTGTCCAGTTGGCTTCCCAGTCAAGCCGGTGTCCCTTTTCTCCTGCAAGACAGATTCTATCAGGAAACGGTACTGCATGGTCAAGCATAATGTTTGCCAGACCTTCAATAGATGGTGTATCTGATGCTTCGTTTTCCACCAGTTGCAAGAGCCGTCTGTATCTTCTTTCGCAACCATCCCAGAACACATAGTCAGGATTGTCAACAGGGTCAAAACCCCTTAATTCAAAGGAAATTCTGTCTCTCTCTTTTTTGAAGGCATTCATTTCTGGAGTAAGATACGCACACGCAGTTACAGCAGAAGCCCCATTTTTCGGCCATCTTACCCCCATCCTGCAATTTGACTTTTCTATTGCGACTGAATTCATTTCAGGATCTGCAAATACAATGTTACCTGGTCCAAAAAACTCCCTGTATCTGTAAAGAAAATCAACAAAATCAGTAAGCTTCTTAATATCCTGCGGCATAATTTCAAACACATCCACAGGGAAAATGTTTTCTGGTTCTTCATCACACAAAACAGCAGATGAAGCACTACCCACAAGCGTGATTTTTGTAAATGGCTTGCCTGAAGGTCCTTTTTCTGGCGGATTAAACGTTTGAAATGGCCTGACGAGGTCATCAAGATTTTGACCAGCCATTGGACCTTCCTTGCCATGTCCAAACCAAACACCTGTGCACTTTCCTTTAGGCGCAATTTTTCTCACATATCTTGTATTCAACCGTCTGCTGACAAACCAGTACCAGTTAAAATGGTGGGCTGTCATCCATTCATCCCTGCATCCATCAAAAAATCCTTTGTGCTCTGCCCTCACAACATCCATCCAGCCCTTGCATTCTGGAAATTTTGACAGGTCCAGTAAAGCATTCAGTCGTTCTTTTTCAAGTGTTAAAATCTCGTGTTTGTAATCTAATTCTACAGACGCTGGATAACTCTTTCTTGCCCAGTCCATCACGCTTTCAGCCATTAAACGCCACATGGGGTCCTTTGATGCTGCTTCACCAGATTGTCTTCCTCTTATGTACGCCTGCTCAACAGTGATCATAGGTCCTCCTATGTGATATCCCAGACAAATTTTTTTGTTGCGCCTGAATGGAGCAATTCGAATTCAATCACCCAGGTTCCTGTAATTTCATTTTCAGGAATTGTTTTGCCAATGATATAACCAGAACTATTGATGCTTACTATTTTATCACAGTCAATATCTCCTTCAGGATTTATGCATCGCAAACGAGCAAGGAATTCACCCTTTACAGGTTTTTCGTCTGAAATCGGTAGAATTTTGAGATAAAAATTTTCACCTGTGCGATATCTTGACTTTCCTTCACATTCTATGCTGTCTGCGAAATTTTGATATAAGCCAATAAATCGTCCCGAAAGGTCTTCAAGTTCACAATCAAACTCTATGATAGAACCATTTTTCCTTACTGGCAATTTTTCAAATGTAATCAGGTCAACTGCATAATGAATCTCGTAATCGGACTGATACACAATTACAATAGTTTTCTCCTGTTTTTGAGAATGGTTCACCACTGTGATACATGTAAATTCATCATTTTTCAATATGCTTGCTTCAACCATTGGATTTGTACTGCGGCAACCGGGAAATATTTTTTCACGCTCAAACATGATTTGTTGAAATTTTTCTACTAGCAATCGCTCTCTTCTTCTGTCTTCTGAAACCAAAATATCAGTATACAGTTCATCAAGGTCTGCTGTCAGAAAATAAATTCTGCCTTTTCCATAAATGGCAGTCCTTAATTCCACTTCATCAAACACTGTTTCAGAAGAAAACTCACAATTTTTCATAAAATCAATTCTTTCTCCATTTTGATTGAACGATGGAAATTTGTCCACCAGCAGAACACCTCCATCTTTTACAAACTGCTCTATTTTTTCTGCTGCCTGCTGGTGTATAAAATCAGTCGCAAGAAGCACCAGCATTTTGTAATCACCTATCTCACCCTTTGCAACAAGTCGTTCTTCAACCACATCACATTCTCCAAAATATCTGAAAATAAATTCATAAGAATTAAAAGGAGTATAACCGGTTGGATACCACTTATTGTAAGGTCTTTCTTCCTTATGATAGAAACCAATTCCTGCATAACCTGGTGGAAGTTTCTTTGGCTGGGGATTAACGACCCAGTTTGTATATGGAAACACCATTGCAACAGAAGAACCTGGCTTATTCAGTTTTTTTAATAGTGGCGATGCATTCCTGATTCTTTTCAATTCTTTTCCGAAAAGCTCCCATCTTTCCTGTCTAAGGCCAAACACATTGGAAAAGGTTGGCTTATACATCAGATGAAATGTCTTTGCACCCTGTCCAATGGCTGTGTACAAAATTTCACATGGCGCCTTAATCGGCTCAATGTCATGGGGATAATCCCTGTCATCAAGCTGGATAAAAAATCCAATCTGTTTTTTGTAATGTGAAGCAAGTGTTCTGTATCTTGCGAAAGCAAAATGAAATTGATGAAATTTTGCCTGTTCAGCGCCAGCAAAATGCGCGTACATATAGTTATAACAATCAAATTCAAATGTATCGCAATAAGGAAACCATTTTAAATCATCAGTATAACTGAAATGTGTTGAATATTGCCCGGCACCAATAAGGCAGAACACATGATTTGCCTGGACGCGGCTGCGGAATTTCAACACTGCGTTATAGGTATCCGTGAATGCCTTTTCGTAATAATCGCCAAGAAAGTCAAAAAAATCATAACGTTTTTTGCCACCAGTTTCTGCGGTTTCTGACCAGCGTGGCATTTCGTATCCATATTTTTTTCTGAAACTACCAAGACACACCTCGCACCTGCATATATTTGCAGGAAGCGCATGCGGTTCATCAAGTATTTCCATGCTTAACAGTGCTGGAATTTTCTCTGCCCGTTCTATGATTGGTTTTACAACATTGAAGGTTTTTTCAGTAAATTCATCAGTGAGAATGCACGGCACATTTGGATTTTTCCCTTCTTCAATGTACCAGGGACCATGGTCAACAAAACATGTAAGCCCTTCGTATTCACCCCACAAATAAACCTTGTGTTCAAACTGTGTCAGATACCTGTAATATAAAAGGTTCCTGTAGAATCTCTCTGGGAATTTTCCCATTACCTTGCCTGAAATCAAGCAATTGAATCCCTTACTTACTCTATCCTGTACATCTTCCCTGATTCTTGCTTCGGTCAGTCCATTCACATGCACAGGTGCCACAAAAAGTAAATCTTCCACAGGTTCTACGTGAATGACGGCAAATTCGTACTCTGCATAATAACTCTGAGAACGAGTGATACCTGTTGCCCTTAAAAGATATTTCCCTGTTCGCCAGTTTGGAATATCATACTGGAAAATATAATGACTGCCTGGATTAATCTGTTCCCTGCTCATAACAACGCGACCATGCGGGTCTTTGATTTCAATGACAAGTTTCTCGAGCCGGGCAGGAACTGGATTGATTTCAAATCTGAGTGTTTGTCCTGGCATAAATACATACTCTTCGTTGAGATTTTTAATTTTTATACTAGGGGTCTGATTGATTTCAATAACTGTATCTCGTCTATGCAAGACAGGTTCATAAGGGTCAATTCTCATATTTTTTGTCTCTCTATCAATATCCTTTCCATATTGCACAGTAAGCACAATCTTAAAAAAATGTTGGGGTTGAAGATTCAGAACAACAGGTATCTGTACATTGGTTTTTATTTTCTTGTCTTTTATTTCAAAACTTTTTTGTACAACCAGTTCTGAAAAGTCAGATGTTCTGCCATTTGCCTGATACAATAAATTATTTCTGTAAATTTCAAGTATTGCCTTTTTGTTCTTTTCTTTTATTGACTCAAGTTCTGCTTTAATTTCCAACCCTGATTTTTTTTGTTTGACAGAAAATTCCTTGATGATGATGTCTTTTTCTTTTTTCACAAGACACATGATGAGGTTTCGCATTAAATCATCGTACTGACTGTGTTCAAAGAAACTTGTCTGGTCAATAATTCCCTTCAAATTATCGTAATCAGGTCTTGCTGCAATCACTGCCACTGCTCCATTTCCATAGTTCCACGTGATAATAATCGGGTATTTTCCTGCTCGTGCCACTACCTGCGCTGTTTTCTTTTCTTTCAGTGGATGAAGAAAGGTAATTGTTCCCATTTCACTGGACAATCCTTTGCATACAGGATGGTGTTTGTTAAGTTTCACACCTTGAATCTGAGTAAATCCGTCTGGAATTCCAGATGGATTTGATACCCTGTTTGATTTTTCAGGAAACGCAATTTCAACAGGCAAAATACTCCCAAGTAAATGATATGTTCCATCACTTTTTTCAAAAGCATAACTGCCACCAGTAACAATTAATGCGCCGCCATGCTCAACATATGAAATCAAATTCAATTGTTCTTCAGGAGTAAATTCGTGAACATCAACGCCTGAAATGACAATCAAGTCATAGGCAAGCAGCCCGGTTCTACCCTGAAATGTTTCATCAATCCTTTTTGGCAATGGATAGGTCAATGGCAAATTTTTTCTGATGTAATAACTTTTTCTCACTCTCATTGGAAACGGAAGATCACTGATAATCTCATCAAAGTAATAACCTGCCTGGTTTGCCTGTTCAATCACAAGCGCTTCTCTGATTCCATGGGGATCCATCCTGACTCCTTTTTACTTTGTTAAAATTTAAGCGATGATAATTTATTGTATAGCAGATTGCTTGTCAAATATATCTGATTTGAACAGAAAGACAACTATGATATCATCTATTGAAAAGGGAGATGCCAATGGAAACACTACTTTTTTTACCATTGCCACGAACAATTAAACCTGGAAATCACTATTGCAAGCTACCTTCACATGCAGGGTTTTTCATATCAGGGATTGATGAAAAACAATATTGTTTTTTCTCTGAATATATTAAAAAAATTGCACAAAAGTATGCAAAGAGTCGATGGAAACCAGATGGAAAAAATCCATTTTTTACTCTTGTTTGCGACCGTTCGTCAGGTATTCCCCAGCAGGGATACAGATTAAGAATTTCACCCAATTCAATAAAAGCAGAAAGTTCAGATGCTGCTGGCGCATACTATGCCTTATGCACATTGAGACAAATTCTTATCCAGAAAAAAAATCGGCTACCTGCACTTACCATTGATGATTATCCTGATTTTAAACACAGGGGTGTGATGATTGACATCAGCAGAAGCAAGGTTCCAACAATGGAAACCCTTTACAATCTTGTTGACCTTCTTTCAGGATGGAAAATTAATCAATTACAACTTTATACAGAACATACATTTGCCTATAAGGGACATGAAATTGTCTGGCAGGGAAAATCACCGATCACAGCAGAAGAAGTAAGAAAACTTGATGACTATTGCAAGCAAAGGTTCATTGAACTGGTACCGAACCAGAATAGTTTCGGGCATTTCCACAGATGGCTCGAGTACCCTGAGTACAGACATCTTGCTGAAGACCCTGAGCATCCGTATACACTGTGTCCGATAGATCCAGGTTCTATTGAATTGCTTGAAGACCTTTACCAGCAACTACTTCCAAATTTCTCAAGCAATCAATTCAATGTTGGTTGCGATGAAACCTCCATAGGAAGAAGAAGCATAGATGCTGTGAAAGAAAAGGGCGAAGGCAGGGTATATCTTGAGTTTTTACTCAAAATTTATCAACTGGTAAAAAAACACAGAAGAACAATGCAGTTCTGGGGAGATATTATCCAGCGTCATCCTGAACTCATACCTGAACTACCAGAAGATGTCATCGTACTTGAATGGGGGTATGAAGCAGAACATCCTTTTGAACAAAGATGCAGGAATATCGCACAGACAAAAATTCCTTTTTATGTGTGTCCTGGAACATCATCATGGAATTCAATTACTGGAAGAACAGAAAACTGTCTTGGAAACCTTGTGAATGCAGCAAAAAACGGCATCAGGTTTGGTGCAACTGGAATGCTGATTACTGACTGGGGAGACAACGGCCACTGGCAGTATCTGCCTGTCAGTTATATTGGTTTTGGTTTTGGTGCTGGTGTTTCATGGTGTTTGAAAAGCAATCTTGATATGCCAGTTGAAAAAACGATTGGACTGTTTGCCTTTGATGACAGAAGTTTTAATACCGGTTATTTTGCCTATCAGATTGGGAATACTGGAAGAGCCACAGGAATTCATACAACAAATGCATCATCTTTGTTTATCTCACTCCGCGAATCCCTTGTTGAAAAAGACGAAATGTACAGAAGTCCAAATATCAGTTTATGGATAAGAACACACGGTATTGAAATGGCGGAAAAGCACATAGAAAATGCCCTTGGATATCTTAAAAGAGCAAAGATTGAAAACAACGAAAGAATCCTTATCCTTGATGAATGTCAAAATGCCACAAAATTGTTGAAGCATGCCTGTAAAAAAGCACGGATGATTATAGAAAAATATAAAGGCAAAGGGTATCAGGAAAAAACATTAAAAAAAATGATACGGGATGCAGAAGAAATCATTCGCTGCCATAAAAAACTGTGGTTGAAAAGAAATAGACCGGGTGGGCTTGAAGAAAGCGTGGAACTACTTGGAAAATTTACAGTCAACCAGTATAAAGAAATTTTAAAATTATGAAACTACCTTGTAAACGATATCTCCAGGATGAACTTTGTCAATCACCTTCATACCAACAACATCTCCTGGCTTTGCTTCAGAAACACTTTCGTGTTCAACCTGAATTGATTCCACTGTCTGGGTGAAGTCAGAAGTATGTCCCTTAATATGGATTGTGTCCCCGACTTTTAAACCATCAGACAGCTCCACAATTCCTACGCCTATTTTGCCGTAATAATGCGTAACCTTGCCCACTTCCTTTTCTTCTGCCATGCTGCCTCCTTTGTGAATATGGTCTCACCCTTCATATACCAAGATATCCCTGTTTTGAAATCAAGTCAAATTTTCATCTGCGCATGCTTGACAATGAAATGAAGTGGGATAGAATACCTGAAACAGGTATAATTTTTAATAACAATTTGTTTTTGACAATTTTTGACTATCTATATCAATCGATTTAGATTTTTGTGTCATTGAACATCGGTCCAATTTCATAGGGATAAAAAGAAAATTTCCTGATGTTGGCAAATTTTCTTCCTGAACCGGTCAGAGCCAGAAATGTAGAATTTAAACAAACCGGTTCAAACAAATGTCTTATCTACAAAGTATTTGAACAACCTGTTGAAACAAAGTTTCCAGTGTCATTGAGTGTGAATGGTGAACGGGTGGTTTTTATTGTGGAGGGATGATATGGAAAAGAAAAATTTTGCATTGATTGATGAACGACTCGTTGAAGATACCCTGTATCTCAAAAGAGCGCTTGAAATACCAGAATTTCCTCATAAAAAACCAGTTGTTTCGCCCGGAGAAGGAATTGGTTCTGTATTAAGGGATAAAAATGGACTCTGGAAAATGTGGTACACAGTTTTTATCACAAGAGACCCTCAGAAAGATATGGTGGGATGCGAAACACCCATGGTACTTGCTTATTCACACGATGGCATTGTGTGGGAAAAACCTGCCTTTAACATTGCAAAAGACCCGGTTTATAAAGACCATCCCAATATTGTTGTTCATGCAAGAATGAAGGACGCCAGTGGAAGATATATTTCAGGTTGGGGTGGCCCGGCTGGAATGTGCATCCTGGATGCTGAAATGACTCCACATCCGGCAGCAAGAAAAAGATTTACAGGACTGTATGTTGATTTTCCCATTGATGTCATTGGTGGTATCTGCATAGCTGACAGCGATGACGGTATACACTGGACGATATGGCCTGAAAGTCCTGTTATTATTGGTTCAACTGACACACAGAACATCCTGCTTTATGATAAAAACATAAAAAAATATGTCTGTTATTTGAGACCTGTCATTCACTGTGGTATGGACAGGCATGCAAACAGAAAAATTGCAAGATGCGAAAGTGAAGATTTAATTCACTGGACAATTCCAGAAGTGGTTCTTGACACTGATGAACTTGATGCACCAGGACTTGAAGTTTTTGATGAGCCAGGAATGCGTGGCGCAAGAGGAAGAAACAAACAGTTTCAGGGAATTTCTCCATTTATCAGAAACAACTGTTACATTGCGTTTACATGGTTTTATGATGCAGTAAAAGGAATTTTTACAAATGAACTGATTCACAGCAGTGACGGAATTAACTGGAAAAGGGAACCATTAAGAGAATCATTCATTGCAGACAATAAACCAGAAGGATTCAGGGGAAAACTTCCTGTACCCTTTGGAACTGCACCGATTGATGTTGGAGATACCATGTATTTTTACTCAAGCAACATTCCCTATGGACATCATGAAATTGCTGTTGCGGACATCAATGGAAGTGTGAAGAACAGACAACAACTTCTTGAATCAAATGAGATTTATTTGATAACATTGAAAAGGGATCGATGGATTTATTATCAGGCAGGAGAAATTGAAGGAGAATTACTAACAAGTCCAGCAGAATGGGAAGGTGGTGGTAGTTTGTGTCTCAATGCAAAGATTGAAAAAGATGGTTACATCAGGGTTGAAGTTGACGATATGTATGGAAGGAAAATTAATGATGCGCATCTTGATGAAATCAATCTTATTACAGGTCCTGTTAACAGTGTAGATATACCTGTAACTTTTGGACCTGGTCCAAAAACAGTGATGAAATTTCCACTTCTCGGACCAATCCGGTTCAGGTTCTGGATGAAGAAGGCAAAACTTTATGGATGGAGTTTTATCCATCCTGTTTACCCACAGAAGGAGGAAAGATGAAAGTAAAAGTATTATTTTCAGTGCTGGTAATGGCAGTGGCAGGTTTAAGTTTTGCTGATATGATGATTGTAGAAAAAGGTGTGCCGAAAACAACGATTGTGGTTTCAAAAAGTGCAATTGGCGTACCAACAGAACCAACTGAACAAACATTCTGGTATCCTCAACCTGCGCCAAACAAAATTGCTGCAGCAGCAAAGGACCTGCAACAATATATTGAAAAAATGACAGGAGCAAAACTTCCAGTTGTTTCTGATGACCAGCAGGTCACAGGCAATATCATTTGCGTAGGAAGAAGTAATTACACAAAACAATTTGACAAAAAAATTCCTTCGGGTCTAACTCCAACAAGAGATGAAGAAGGATTTGTCATTATATGTCAAGGAAATACCCTTGTTCTTGCTGGTAATGACGAACCGTATTATCACGGAACTGAATATGCTGTGGCAAACTTTCTTCACAGGATTGGAGTACGCTGGTACATGCCTGGTGAATACGGTGAATTTGTTCCAAAAAAGGACACAATCACTGTATCAAATATGAATATTCTCGAAAGACCTGACTTCAAGATGAGAAACTGGTGGGGACCACTTGCTTCTGATTTAAGAATTCAGGAATACAGATGGAAGATACGAAATATGATGAATCCAATTTTAGATTTTGTGACACTACCACGAGATAGTTCAGTAAGAAGCGTGCTTCCACCTGCATCAGAAGTGAACAATCCAGAATACGCAGAAATTTTTGGAAAGGATGAAAAAGGAAATCCAAATCCTGGAATGCCAAACGTAACAAGCGAAAAATCAGTAAAATACGCTGCTGAAAAAATCAAGGAATACTTCAGGAAAAATCCTGGTATTACTTCCTATGGAATTGGCGCTGATGATGGATATCCCAGGGATTATAGCCCTGGAACGTTGAAAAGAAATTTGGGATTGCCGGATACTGGCGGAAGGGCTGGTGTTCCATCAGACATGAGCACCACAGAAGAATGGATGGAATGGATTCAGGCAGTTGCGAAAGAAGTTTATAAAGAGTTTCCTGACCATATCATTACTACAAACGGTTATGCAAACCGAAATGTCCCACCACAGGGTATCACACCTGACCCAAAAATCTGGATTATGTTTGCAGCAATATGGTGCGACACAATTCATGCATACGACAACCCTCTGTCATGGCAAACACTGAGACAGGCAGAAATGATACGACAGTGGGCATTCATGTACAAAAATGTGTATATGTACAATTACATGTACTATATGCTTGCTGGTTGTGGTGCCCCAATTCCGCTTGCCCACAAACACATGCATGACATGCCACTGTATAAAAAATGGGGAGTTGTTGGATTTTCAAACGAAGGAAGAACCATCAGGATTGAATCAGGCATCTTTCCGACCTATTTATATGCAAGAATGATGTGGGACGCTGACCTGGATGCAAAGGCATTGATGGATGAATTTTTCACAAACTGGTACGGACCTGCAGCACAACCAGCTAAAGCATTCTGGGAAGAACTGGAAATCACGTTGGAAAAAACTCCATGGCTTGGACATGAAGATAGAATTCTTCCGTATGTGTATTCAGACCAGTTGATTGAAAAACTTGAAAAATACATCAAGCAGGCAGAATCCTTGGCAAAAGAAAAAGTGCATCAGGAACATGTGTTTGCTGACAGGATTGTACTTGACAATCTCAAGGCATTCATGGAAATGCACAAGGCAGAGTGGAAGTGTGACTTTGCAGAAGCAGCAAAACAGGCACAGAGGATGCTTGATGTCAGAGCACAGGCATCAAAATTGAGTAGATTCTATTTTGATCCGAATCCTGCAAGGGGCGGAGACGATGTTGGTTACTATTACTGGGGAGCAGCAGCAAGGGCAAAATACTATCAGCAACTTGCTGATATGACAAAAGGCGTGACAGGAGAAATGATTGTTGTTCTTCCTGAAAAAGCAAAGTTTTCTCTCGATCCAAGGGACGATGGAAGATATATGGGCTGGTATATCCCAGCATTTGATGATTCTAAGTGGACAACCATTTCCACCACAATTCCGTTCTATGGTCAGGGATATTGTGACAGTCAGGGATATCCCTATATGGGTGTAATCTGGTACCGGCTCAACGTCAATGTACCATCTTCAGCAAAGGGTAAAAAAATTTTCCTTTATGCGCCAGCAGTTGAAACAGAAGCATGGGTATGGGTGAATGGAAAACTTGTGGGACACAGACCTTACAGGGATGCCTATGAAAGACCAAATGAAATCAATATGGATGTTACAGACGCCATTATTCCAGGTAAAACAAACCTTATTGCTGTGCGGGTTCATACTGGGTTTAATGCTGCTCAACAATCAGCAGGTCTTACATCAAGATTATTCCTGTATTCACCAAAATAAGGAGGTTTATTGAGGAGGGATTTTATTCTTGAGGCGCTTGTTGATTTTCCTGACGATGCACTGAGTGCACCCTGCCCTTTAACAGGTGTTCATATTGATAATTTAATGAAATTGCTTGCCAGCCATGGTATTAAAAGAGTCATCTGGGGTTATTATGGAGATGGTCATGGTGGCTTTTTAATGCCAGGCATTGAAAATGGGCCTGACCTTCTTTATGACATGAATCAGTACGGCTATTACGCAAAGACCATTGAAATTCTTGAAAATCCGCTTCAGGTCGCAACAGAAGCAGCTCACAGGTGTGGCATGGAAATCTATGCGTATTTCAAACCTTATGAAACAGGTGTGTCTGTCGATTTTCCAGAAGGCTCTATCCAGGCAAGATTATGGGGACGTCTCTATAGAATTGGCGGGTATCTCTCATGGATTGACCCATTTGTTGTAAAGAATCCGCATCTCAGAATAAAAAGACGAACCGACGACTTGTGGTATGGTATTGAAAACGAAGTCATCACCACGATAAAATTGACAAAAAAGGATGATTCTCCAACAAGAATAAGAAAAGAAAACATTGAAATCTGGACAAGCAATCTCAACTACAAATACAGGAAAAAAGATATTGATTTCAGTTTCAAGGAAGTCATCGAACCGTCAAAAAAAGATGTTTATGATGTATATGGAAATCTTGTCACACGCAAAGGCCAACCAGTAAGAATCCTGTTTCTTTCAAACTTCGCGCTCACAAACAAATATATTCTTATCACAACAAATTTCCAATCAACAGACGCAGACTTTGCACATACATGGGATTGTCTTTTCACTGCATATAATGAGAAAGGTGTGGAAATTCCTGGAGTTTATGCAACAGGTACTGCAATCTGGTTTCCTGAATGGGAAAACTTTCGTAACTGCGGAGTCAGTTTTGATACTGGAAGGGGTCCTGAACTGATATATCTTGACCTGCCTAATAACCCGCAGGACGACCAAATACGTGTGGAAGGTGCAAAAAAATTCCATCTGAAAGGTCAGAGCAAAGCCCAGGGATTTATTGCATTCAGCCGTGGAAGAAACTTATATCTTCCTGGTGGGTTATGCGAAACTGAGCCTGCTGTACAAGAATACTGGTTACGATGTATCGGTGAAATGATTGATGCTGGTGTTGATGGCGTAGAATTCAGGGTTGAGAATCACTCCTGCCATACAGATACTCCACAGGATTATGGCTTCAATGACATTGTGCTTGAAAAAATAGATGTCCACAATGATACCCTTGCTGAAATAACCAGGGTGAGAACTCAGGCATATTCAGCATTTTTGAAGAAAGCAAGCCATCTGATCCGAACAAATGGGAAAAAAGTCAGAATCAATCTCAATGTTGACTGGTTCAGAGACCCATCTCAAAGACCTGGCAGAAGAAAACTGGCATTCCCTGCAAACATTGATTTTGAATGGGAAAATTGGATTGACCAGCATATTATGGACCAGGCAGTATTAAGAATTTTCGCAAAAGATTTTTCAGGGATTTTTGGCAAGGATGATGTTGCCAGTAAAATGATTGAAAAATGTTATCAGAACAAAATTCCCCTGACAGTGAGCAGGTATGTATGGAACAATGATGGACTTATGGATGAATTTATAAAAGTGTATGAAAACGAGAAATTCAATGGTTTCATTCTTTACGAAACATGGTCTTTCATTGAATTTGAAAAAAATGGAAATTGCAGAATTTCTTTTCCAGAAATGATGCCTGTTGTCAATATGCCAGATCAACTATGGAATGCAAAATCAAACACAGGAAAAAATGTCAAAAAAATTCTCACTTATTTCAATAACACATTATAAAAAACGATGGCACAAATTGTCATTTGAAAATATTTATGGTCGGGCAACATCAACAATAATGCAAAGCGATATTGCAAGACAATCGAAAATATGTTACTTTGAGATTAACATAAGAAAGAATTTAATATAATGAAAGTGCCCACATGAAACTGAAAATTTAAGGTGTTTTGTATTAAAGGAAAACATATATGGAAAAAGCACTGCGAAATCGCAGTATTGCTCTATCAAATACAGAAAGGGAAAGATACCGTTTGGAACTATTGCGAACTAATAAAGTTGTTACTCTCAAAGAAATAATTAACAAAATCATTAACCAGGACATGTATGAAGTACTTGATTTTCTTCCAGATAATTTTGTCGACCTTTTGTTCGTAGATCCCCCATACAATTTAACAAAATCTTTTAATAATCGTAGTTTCAAACAAATGCATGTTTTTGAATATATGGAATGGATGGATTCCTGGTTAAAAAAACTTATACGTCTTTTGAAACCAACTGCTTCAATCTACATATGTGGAGACTGGAGGTCTTCTTCAGCTATTCATTTGCTTTGCGAGAAATATTTTATTGTAAGAAACAGAATTACGTTTGAAAGGGAAAAAGGGCGCGGCGCAATGAAAAATTGGAAAAACAATAGCGAAGATATATGGTTCTGCACTGTTTCAAATCAATACTCTTTCAATGCGGAAAAGGTGAAGTTAAAAAGAAGAGTGATTGCACCATATCGCGATAATGGTAAACCAAAAGACTGGACCGAAGAAGAAAATGAAAAATATAGATTGACCTATCCATCAAATATATGGACAGATATTACGATTCCTTTCTGGTCCATGCCAGAAAATACACCTCATCCAACACAGAAACCCGAAAAACTTCTTGCGAAAATTATCCTTGCAAGTTCTTTTGAGAACGATATTGTATTCGACCCATTTGCTGGTGTCGGGACAACAGGTGTTGTTGCAAAAAAACTGAAAAGAAATTTTGTGATGATTGAAATAGATGAAACATACTGTCTTTATGGAATTAAAAGATTACACATGGCAGAACAAGACTCAACTATTCAAGGCTATGTGGATGGCGTTTTCTGGGAAAGAAACACTTTGAAGGATATGAAAAATGCTGACGGTAAAAGAAAACATACTACTAATGGAAATTTATCCCTTTTTCTGAACACAGGACAAAACAAGTGATAAGCAAAATATTCTACAATACCTCTGAGTACAAAAAAATTCAGAATAAAATAAAAAACTTTCTTAACAGATACCCAAGATTTTTAAGCAGAGACACTGTAATGAGTACAAGGGCAGTAGGAGATGCGATTCAGCATATTCTGGAAGAAAATTTTCCAACACTTATTGGAGATGTTTCAAAAAATTATTCAGCGGGTTTTGCAAGGCGAGCAATGGCTGACCTTGCTTTCCAGGACCAAAACGGTCTCTATTACATTGTTGACGTAAAAACCCACAGATTGGAAACGAAATTTAACATGCCCAACTTAACTTCTGTTGAAAGACTGGCAAGGTTCTATGAAGATGATGCCAACTACTATGTTGTACTTATGGTAACCTACAGCATTGTTAGAGAAGTGGATATTTGCGTCAAGAAAGTTAATTTTGTTCCGATTGAATTTCTATCCTGGAAGTGTTTGACCATCGGAGCCCTGGGGTGGGGCCAGATACAAATTGCTAATGCCAATAAAATTGATGTAATCCCCGGTTACTCACGAAAAAGGTGGATGCTTCAATTGTGTGAAAATCTTTTTGAATTCTATCCCCTGGAAATAGAAAAAGTAAAAGTAAGAATGGCATATTTTAGAAAAATCAGGACACAATGGGAACAAAAGGAAGACATCTGGAAACAAGAGTAGGTTTTTAATGGGCACCTCCGACTCAAATTATAATCACATTAGAAGTTCGTTAACATTGGAGACCATATGGACAAAAAGAAATCAGGCGTGATTATTTATTTTTTATATTGTCTATTTTTCGTTGCTTTTTGTTCTGCACAGAAACAGCCAGCAAAAATGAATTTTAGTATCCTGCATTCTTCTGACACAGGTGGAGCAAATATATTCTGTGTGGCTGCAGACCCTGTAAAAAAGAAACTGTATGCAGGAACATATTCCTATGACCCTGAAAGAAAAGGGCTTCTTGTTTATGATTTGAATGACAATGGCACTGTAAAAGGTCAACCAAGAAAATATTCTGACCACCCTGATCCGATGCCAGACCCACTTCCACCTGGTGGATGGAGTTCAGTAACAGCAATTTTCATTGATAAAAAGCATAATAAACTTTTTCTTGGTGTAAGTGTGGCAGGCGTAAAGGGATTTGAAAATTTCACAAAGTCCCTTGTGATGTATCAACTGAATGAAGATGGTGAACCAGTAGGAAGACCTGTGGCTTTTGAAAGTGGAAATCCCCACAAACACATCGCAGCAATCACAATGCACCCAAAATTCAATCGATTATATCTTGTAGGATGGGGTGGTTCTGGTGTCTATGCAATAGACCTTGATGAAAAAGGCAATCCTGTATCCCAACCAGTGGCTTATAATTTACTAGGACACGGCAAGTACTCCATTCACTTTAATAATGAGGGGACAAAAGTATATCTTGGGACATATCCATCTGTGCTTCAGGTATGTGATGTTGACTCAAATGGCGCAATAGGAAATGCACGCTCATATTCTGTAAAAGATGGACCACAGGAATACATGATATGTGCAGTGACTGAAAGGGCAGTATTTTTTAAGGGTCCAGACAATAATCTCTCATATTATCTGCTTGATAGTTCCGGCAACATCCAGGCCGATTGTGTTGTTGTTGGAAATTTTCCTGTACAGGCAGTCACAAACTCTGATGTACCAAACAGGGTCATTGTTGCAGCGTCTTCAAATTTTACTGATGCCATCACAGGAAAAACAATTTCTGATGGATTTACTCTTAAAGAAATTGAACTGAGTCCTGATGGAAAAATCAATGTTGTAAGGGAATCTGAAAAATTTTTGAGAGAAAAAGCGCTGTGTATCAATGGTTTTCCATCGATCACTGTGGCAACAACCCACCTTGGATGGGGATTTCTTGGAAACAGAATGAAAGGATTAGAAATAAGAACCACTTTAAAATCTATTGACTCAGATTCAAAACTACCAATAGCGTTCAAAACAATCACGATTGGTCCTGAACAGAAGTATTTCAAGTTTATTTACTCACAAAAATTCAACAAAATTTACTCTGCTGGTGACAATCACATCTATGTGTATTCACCAAAAGACCACACACTTGTTTCTGTGTTATGCCCTGAACTGCAGGGACCCATTGCCATTGATGAAGCATCAAACATCGTTTATGCTGCAAGAAAAGATGGAACGATTGCCATAAGAACACTGAACAGTTCTGGAATCCCTGCTTCTGAAGGCGAAAACCTTCAATCAGGTGTCAAACCAATTACCCTCCTTCTTTTCAATAGCCAGGCAAAAGTGCTTTATGTCATTGGCTCTCTACAAAAACAGGAACCAGAAAGTCCAGTATTCTGCCGTATACCTGGACTTACCTATGATATTGCCGCTGCACTTGATGCAACCAGAGGAAAATTATACATTGCAAGCCAGTACAACAGAAATCAAAATCTCACAATATGGGACATTGATAAGGGTGGAAAAACAGTTTCAGAAACACCAAAACGATTTCCTGATGGATTTATCTCTGAAACAAAAAGAAGTTTGATTTACGGAATGATTGTTGATACAAAAAGGTCAAAACTGTATCTATCCGGAATGCTTGAAAATCCAGGGAAAAATGAAGCAGGCATTATGGTCTTTGAACTTGATGCAAAAGGAGAACCACAGGGAAATCCGAAATTTTATCCCACAAGAAGCAGAACAAACAGCCCATGGGACATATGTTTATCCCTTGACAGGCAGCAGTTGTACGAAGTTGGCTGGGGAGTACCGCAGGTATTTGTGTGGAATCTTGATGAAAATGGACTGTTACAGGGTGAACCTGATGTGTGGGAAACCACTGGAAACGGAAAATCTCAGATTTTTCCTTTACCTGATAGAAGTGCAATCCTTCTTGGTACATATCCATCCATTCTTGAAGTTGTTCCTCTGGATAAAAAAGGAAATGTTGTTGGTGGGGTTCAGATGGCTCTTTCCACAGATAAAGGCAGAATCAATTTAGGATTTATGGGTGCTGGATTTTCAAACGACTGGGTAAATCTTGATACCCAGTTAAAAGATGCAACAGGAACAGCAAGGATTATCTGCGAAATGTCAGGCGCACCAGTAAAAAAGGCGCTTGTTGAATTTGAATTCAGAAAAGCAGATGGCTCAAACATTCAAAATTTGAAAAGTTTTACCATTGAAACACGCGGAAATACCATCAGTATTTTTGTACCCAATTACGGTCTTGACCAGCCAGAAAAATTTACTGATTTCATTCAGTCCAGTATTGACAAATTCAAACAATACCTTGCATACGCAAAAAAGTATGCATTGAAGGATGAAGAAAAACCAAAAGAAATTATTGTTGCAAATGGTTTAATCAGCCTTGATGGAACCCAACAAACACTGGAAGATGGATTAAACATTCTTTCAATGCTTGGACACAACACCATTCAAATATGGCAATGGGGAAATATCCCACCAGAAGAAATAAGACAGAAGGCAGCAAAATACGGGTTTAATAGATTTCGCGGGGCAGTGTACAATCCACCTTCCTATTTTGACTACAATACTTCAATGGTGACTGACCAATATCTTGATAACTGGTTAAATGGCTTGAAAAAAAGTTTCTCAAATATGGGACAGAAAAATGAAGAAATGATACTCTTCCATATGGCTGATGAACCTGGCTGGTATTACCCTCACCAGATTGATGAAGTAAAAAAAGATCCTTCACGACTTGATGTATTTAGAAACTACCTTAAATCAAAAAGATTTACACCCCAGACATTTGGAAAGAATTCCTGGGATGACGTATATCCCATGAAACTGAGTGAACCTGTTAATCTTGCTGACAGGAAATTGTTTTTCTGGACAACACGTTTTTATGTAGAATCATTGAGCAATGCCTTTGCAGCAGCAACAAGGGCATTCCAGAGGGCATACAATTCAAACATTCTTACCACAACAAATCTCAACAACTGGCCAGGATTATTTTTCAGACCTTCTCCTGGACAAAAAATTGCAAACAACTGGGATGCTGGTCCTGATGCTGGAATGGGTCTTCCTGACTGGTTTGACCTTGGCAGGAAAAAAGCAGTGTCCTGTATCTGGACAGAGGACTGGTTCGGAGATAGTTCTGCGCAGAACTGGTCAATGTACGGAGACCTTTTAAGGTGTGCAGCGCGCGAAGGCGGTATTGAATACGGTGGCTACATTGTTGGACATACAACTGGCGGCAGGGTTCCAGAAGGTGGAAAGTACAAGATTATGGCGCTTATCGGACATGGCGCAAAGGCAATAGACCCATACATTTTCGGACCAGGTCCTGCCTTTGCTGATGGATGGTCAGAAAGAGAACAGGTATATCAATCGCTGTCAGAAGGAATAAGAATTCTCGGGAAAAGTGAAAAATTGGTTGCCCCAGGAAGACCCAAAAATGGAACAGTCGCAATACTTCTGCCACAGGCAAGCCAGGTCTGGGATTCTGACGCAAACACCAAAGCATATATTGCAGAATTACACGGATTGCACGAAGCACTTACACACGAAAATTATCCTGTTGACTTTGTTGATGATTTCTATCTTGAAGATGGTATTCTGACGAAAAACAATTATGCCGTCCTTTATGTCACAGCACCAAACCTCTCTGATAAGGCACAGAAAAATATCGCTGAATGGGTCAATGCTGGTGGATGCCTTGTTCTTTTACCAGGAGCATGTAATTATGACCAGTATAATGAACCACTGGTCACCATTTCACGACTGACAGGAATCAAACCAGTGTCTGTTGCAAGAATTGCATGTCCACATTCCTGGGAACTTGAGAGATTGAAAAAAACAACAATCTTTGTTAAGGATGCAAGATTTGAAACCGAACAGGTTCCTGCACAATTACAGGTAATTTCTCTGCCACCTGTGACAGGAAAAACACTTGCTGTACTTGAAGATGGCTCTTCTGCTATCGTTGAAAATTCTTATGGTAAGGGAAACATCTTTTCATTGGGATTCTGGCCAGGTATCAGTTATCACAACAGTCCTGACAGGTCTGACTACAAAAAGCTTCCGCAGGGATGGTCAGAGTCAGCAAGAAAAATCATTACTACATTTGCAAAAATTGCTGGTGCAGGAAAATTTGTTGAAATTTCAGAAGACCTGGTTGAAGGATGCTACCTTGAAAGTGAAAAAGGCATTGCAGTTGTTCTTTTAAACTGGTCAGGTCAACCGAAAAAAGAAATCACAGTGAAAGTCAATACAACAAAAACGATTTCAAAAATTGAATCAGTTGAACATGGTATATTGAAGTTTGATAAGGCACAAAATAGTGCCAAAGTTACATTGCCATTGAAAACAGTGGATGTGCTGTTGCTATATTTTTAATAATTACTTACTCTTCATCCCCCTTTGTAAAATTCCACCTTAAAATTTCCCCCTTTTCAAAAGGGGGACAAAGGGGGATTTTATCATTTTCTCCCTTTACAAAAGGGAGATGCAAGAGGGATTTCATCAAATCCATCCCAGCCTCCTTTTTCAAAGGAAGGAGACCTGAAGTTGGCGGGATTTTTTGAAATCTTCCCAACCCCTCTTTCCCCTCCCCCTGTTTTCCCCCTTTACAAAAGGGGGACTAAGAGGGATTTCAATAAATCTCCCCCAGCCCCTCTTTTATAAAGAGGGGTGATAGTACGAGGTGATTTTACAAAGAGGGGAGGTAGTTTGAGGTGATTTTACAAAGAGGGGGGGTAGTATGAGGTGATTTTACAAAGCGGGAGGTAGTATGAGGTAATTTTATAAAGAAGGAATTAGAATGTGCATTGTAATCAATTTTTTTTGTGATAAAATTGTTGACTATGGCAACAATGACAAAAAGAGAACGATGTGAAAGGACGATGAATTTTCAGGAAACTGACAGAATTCCCATTTATGATTTATTGCGTTGTGATGCTGCATTCGAATATTTCAGTGGAGAAAAACTTCCACCACTTTCAAAAAGCCCTGACATTGAAGAAAAATTAGCAAAAATCGTAGGAAAGGCAGTTAATAAACTCCTTGATATGACAAGAAGCGTTGGATTTGGACCCATTGTAGAAGAAGATATTGAAGATTATTATGGGTTTATCCGTCATTCAAGTCCTTCAGAAAAAACAACCTGGATTAAGAAAAAACCATTTTTAGATGAAAAAGGAGCCATTGAATTTTTGAAAAGATGGGTTTCAGATATAAAAAAAGACAGAAAAGCAATAGAACACAACCCATCTGAATACAGGGAAAAATATCATGATGGCTTTTTGAAAACACAGGCATTGATCGGAGATACTGTGAATCTTTTTGCCCAGCAGGGAGTCGGACTTGATGACATAAGGGTACAAATGGGATTTGAACTTTTTTCATATGTATATGCAGATGACCCTGGTATTATATCTGAATGCCTTGAAGAGTGCACCAAAAGAAACATCACAATCTGTCATGCAATTGCTGATGTAAAACTTTCTCCATGCGTGCTTACATATGGAGACATTGCCTGCAAACAACGGCTTCTTCATTCGCCTGAATTTCTGCGAAAAGAATTTTTTCCCAGATTGAAAAGAATCAATGATGCCTGGCACGAACACGGATTTAAGTGCCTCTTTCATTCTGATGGGTATCTGATGGATGTGATGGATGATTTAATTGCAACAGGTATTGATGGGCTCAATCCCATAGAAACAGTTGCAGGAATGAGTATAAAGGAAATCAGGGAAAAATATGGAAACAAAATTTTTCTTGCTGGCGGTATTGACATGAGCCAGTTACTTGCATTCGGAAATACTGAAGGGGTGAAAGAATATTGCAGGAAAACCATAAAGGAAGCGTATCCGGGTTATTTCATTGGTTCAACCACTGAAATTGATAACAGCACAAAACTTGAAAACATCATTGCCATTTATGAAGTGGTGCACAATGAAAAGTTCTGATTTTATCATTCCAGAAAAAGAAGTCATACTGAAAAAAGGTGAACTCAGGAAACAACTGAAAAACAAACTCAACAAAGAAGCCAGAAAAATCATTGACACTGATATTCCAGTTGTCACTTATTCCATGTTCAAATTATTTCATCTCACAGGCGACAGAGTAACCTACGAAAAACCATTCAGGGAAAAAAGAAGAAACCTGGTCATTCTTGCAATGGCATATTATCTGACAGGAAACAAAAAATATCTTATGAAACTTCAGGACTACATCTGGGAAACATGCAATGAACCAAGTTGGTCTTTACCAGCACATTTACCTGAAACACTCAATTATGAAAAAAGATACATTGACCTTGTTGTATCAACAACCGCTGCAACCCTTGCCGAAATACTGGCGCTTACTGGAGACCATCTTGATGAAAACATCAAAAAAAGAATTATGTATGAACTTGAAAAAAGGGTTTTCATTCCCTTCTATCAGCACCCTGGTGACTATGGTTGGTTTGAAAGATATGACTCAAACTGGTGTGCTGTGTGCTGTGGAGCCATAGGAACTGCTGTAATTCTCGCAGGAAGAAATCAGGTATATTTTGAAAAAATCGTAAACAATGTTGCGCAAGCCATCAGCAGATATTTTGACAATTTTGATACTCAGGGAGCATGGGTTGAAGGTATCTCTTACTGGAATTATGGTCTTACCCATGCAGTAAGATTTGCTGACACACTTTACAGGGCAACAGATGGAAAACTTAATCTTTTCAACCATCTAAAAATACAACTGACAGGGCTTTTCCCTGTGCATTGCTTTTTGCCACCTGATGGATTTGTGAATTTTGGAGATTGCCACAGGCATGTTGCTTTAACAAGAGAAACCATGCTGCTTCTTGCCATATACACAAAAGCAGGAAAATACATTTCCTGGCTTGCCAGACATGTAACAATGTCTGACTTACAGGAAATCAGGTCTTTAAGAGACATTAAGATTCCTGCTGGTTCTGTTCCTGATGAAACCTTTGTCCATTATCCTGATATTGGCTGGGTCATCACAAGGAAAAACTGGAAAGACAAAAACGGACCTGTTTTTGCCATAAAGGCAGGCAACAACAATGAACCACATAATCAGATTGATGTGGGCCAGTTTATATTTCATGTCTTTGGAGAAGATTATCTGTGTGACCATGGTGCTGGCAAATATACAAAGGACTATTTCAGTGCAAAAAGATATCAGAATCCATTCTGCAGCGCTGAAGGACACAGTGTGATTTTTATTGACGGCAAAGGGCAGGGAATAGGTCCTGAATTTTGTGGAAAAATTTTAAAGGCACAACATAGCAAAGATGTTGATGAAGTTGTTGTGAATTTAATAGGCGCTTACCCGGTCGGCCTTGCCTCAAACATCACAAGAACAGCCACATTTTCAAAAAAACAAAAGTACGGCTTGCTTCTCATTGACGATTTCATTGAAACTTCAGAAGAAAGAACAATAGAAAGCCGCCTTCAATACAATGGTCAACTGAAAAAACTTGATAGGTCACACTTTATTCTGAAAGGGAAAAATGGGAAAGTTGCCATCAATATTTTGAAACCAGAGAAATTTTCTGTGTCAATAGGCAAATTTGGAAACCTTGAAGAAATTGCTGGTGAAAAAACACCCATTCAATTTCTAAAAATCACGACAAAATCACGCAAAACCCGCTTTTTAATAGAATTCCAGCCAGTTTTATAAGGTCTGTGATTGATAGAAAACAGAGAAAACATTAGCAAGGGTCTGGGAAATTTTATATGGTTTTTGTGGTATAATACCATCCGTGTTAGCCATCCAGAACACAGGAGAATGTAAAATGGAAATACAGGAAAATTGCGGAATCTATGGAATTTACTCAAATCAAGATTGTATCCATCATCTTTTTCACGGCATTTTCAAACTTCAGCACAGAGGGCAGAGGTACTGCGGCATTGCCACCTTCAACAAAGAATTAAAACTCATCACCCACAGGGGGTTTGTCAGGCATTCTTTTACTCCTGAAGAATTGCAGTCCCTTTCAGGAAATATCGGAATCGGACATGTAAGTTTGAGTGAAAGACAACCTGTTCTTCTTGAATCAAAACTGGGTCTGTTTGTTACTGCGTTCAGCGGAAATATTATGAACGCAGAACAACTTTTTGAGAAGATGAAGAAAAAAGGACACTCGTTTTCAAGCCATACCCAGGTGGAACTCATTGCAAAAATCATTGGTCAGGGCAAAAACTTCGTTGATGGCATTGAAAAACTTGCGCAACAGGTAAAGGGTTCTTACACAATTGTGATTCTTACAAAAGATGGTATTTACGCTACAAGGGATAAATACGGATTCAAGCCACTCATTCTTGGAAAATCAGAAAATGAATACGTTGTTTCTTCAGAATCAAGGCCTTTCAGCATGTTCAGTATAAAAATTGTCAGGGATGTAAAACCAGGTGAGATTGTATTTATTGGGAAAAATGGAATTAAAACTGTGGGACAGGTGAAAAGTAATCGTATTGCTTACTGCGCATTTGAATGGGGATACATCGCTTCAATGGATTCAATTATTGAAGGTGTGCCGGTTGTCACAGCGAGAAAAAATCTTGGAGCAAGTTTAGCAAAAAATGATCATGTGGATGCTGATATTGTTGCTGCAATTCCTTTTTCTGGAATCGGATATGCTCTCGGTTATCATAAAGAGTCAAAAATTCCTTATGATGAGGTGTTTCTGATAGATAGATTTGCAAGCAGAAGTTATCTTCCATTGACACAGGAAGAGAGAGACAGGGAAGCAAAAATTAAACTATCGGTTATTGAAGAAAACGTGAGAGGGAAAAGAATTATCCTGTGTGATGACTCAATCGTAAGAGGCACTCAAATCAGAAATAAGGTACTGGAACTGAAGGCATTCGGAGCAAAAGAGGTTCATGTGAGGGTGGGATGCCCGCCACTGCTGGCACCCTGTCTTTATGATATTTCAACCCGCTCATACAAGGAACTTGCGGCAAAACGATATTCAATCAATCAGATTACTAAAAAGATTGGCGCTGATACATTGAAATACAATTCAGTTGAAGATTTTGTGAAGGCACTGGGGTTACCCGAACATCATCTGTGTCTGCACTGCTGGACAGAAAAGAAAATTATTTAATAGGTTGCCTACCTGACTAAACCACCTGAAATTTTTGAAGTCAAAATAATGACGTGTTTACAAAGGAGTGAGATGAAACATAAAACTGGATTTACTCTGATTGAACTTCTTGTGGTCATTGCTATCATTGGCATTCTTGCTGCAATGGTGTTACCTGCACTTGCAAGGGCAAGAGAAAACGGAAGAAGGGCAATATGCACAAATAATTTAAAACAACTAAGTCTGGCTCTTGAGATGTATGCTGATGACAATGATGAATTTTATCCCATCTGTGGAGGCACGATTGACTGGGGCGAAACCCCTCCTGGATGGATGGAACAATTATTTCCTTATGTAAAAAATAAAAAAATGTATCAGTGTCCTTCATTTCCAAGAAATGTTTCTGAATACCACTATTTTTTGAGTGCGCGCGCTGCGTATATTGATGCTGGAGGAAATATAGCCGCAACAAACAGAAAACGAATTGTGTTTCCATCAGCCTTTGTGCTTGCAGGAGATTCCAATTACAGATTTGCTGAGCCAGATTGTGACAAGGATGATTATACCCAGAATTGCCTTGGCTGGACTGCTGATAACCAGCACTGGAAACCGCATCATGCAGGTGGATTGAATGTGTTGTTTGCTGATGGCCATGTGGGATGGTACACAGAATATGACCCTGATTCAATGACTTTCAGGTATTCAACATTTTCTGACTGGTAACAAGGGCTCTGCTCACTTCAGGTCTTCTTTTGTAAAATCCCCCTCTTACTTCAGGTCACCTTCCCTTACAAAACCCCATTCTACTCCCCTCTTTATAAAGTTCCCCCACATTACTCCCCTCTTTATAAAAGAGGGGCTGGGGGAGATTTCTAAATCCCCCTTAGTCCCCCTTTTGAAAAGGGGGAAAGCTGGAGGAGGAAAAAGAGGGGCTGGGGGAGATTTCTGAAATCCCTCTTGCATCCCCCTTTTACAAAGGGAGAAAAATCTTGATAAGATACTTCCTTCTGCATTCTGAACAATGAATTGAAATCAGGTGGAATCATTCTCAACACAAAGTGATGATGAAATAATATCCAGTTGTCCCGCTCATTCTTAAAGGTATTTTGAAAATACTTGACAAAATATAGATGGCTTGTTAAAATGTTTTTTGAATGGAACGCGCACTGGCAGAAAAAAGAAATCTGGCAAGCAATTCTTTCCATCCACACAGACGGAAAAATTACTGGATTATTCTTGAAACAATAAAAAATTATAATGCTCCGATATCCATTGCAGAATTGTCACGAATAACAAAAATCAGTTATCCCACAATTGCAAGTGTCCTTGACGAGTTATACGAAAAAAAACTCATTCAGTTCAAAAAAGATTCCATGGTTCCAGTAGGAAGAAAACCAGTCACTGTTGAATTCTGCTCTGATGCTGGTGCACTAATAGGAATGGAAATCGGAAATGAAACCTATGGAATCGTGGTTAATTTTAAGGGAGATATCATTTACAGTACAAGTTCGTCTCTGAGAAAGCACGACCTCAATGAAAAACACCTCATAGAGTTCATCAATGCTCTGTCCGGTACTGGACTTGCTGGCAGAAAATTGTATGGCATAGGAGTGGGCATATCAGGAATGGTAAATTCAGAAGGTGAGTATATTAACATAGAAACAGGAAATAGGTTAAGTGTCCGCCGCATTATTGAGGAAAATTTTTGTGTGCCTGTAATAGTGGAAAATGACGCAAATATGATGATGCTTGCCGAAAGTCAGTTTGGAGTCGCGCGAGGGATTCAAAATGTCATATACATACTGAAAACAAGCAGTGGCATCGGGTTTGGCATTATGATACACGGAGAGCTTTACAGGGGTGCAAGAGGCCTTGCCGGTGAAAACCTTGAGATTGTTCCTGAAAAAATCGTATCCAATGGAAATGGTAACACAAAACCTGCGACTCAGTTTATCAAAGCCATTGCAAAACTTTTGTATCTTTTTGACCCTGATATGATTATACTGGGTGGTGAGTTTCTTAACCTTGGTCAGCCCTTTCTATATTACTTACGGAACGAACTTGAAAAAACTGATGAAGTCAAAAGAAGTATTAGAATTGA